>PLEB01000157.1:11826-19050 GCA_003136915.1 Chitinophagaceae bacterium | reverse complement strand
CTGCTAATATTGAGGCCCATTCCCGCATCATTCTGCAGAAATTCATTCAACGCGAACTCATCCGCATCTCGGGTGAGATCATCGGGGATGCTTACGAAGACAGTACCGATGTATTCGATTTACTCGATGATGCAGAAGGCAAGCTTTTTGAAATCACCAACAATCACCTGCGCAAAAATTTTGACAGCATAGACACCGTGCTGGTAAAGACCATTCGCCGTATTGAGGATCTGCGCACCAAAAATGAAGATATTTCCGGCGTTCCTTCAGGATTCAGTTCGCTTGATCGGATTACCTATGGTTGGCAGCCCACCGATTTGATCGTTCTCGCCGCAAGACCATCCGTGGGGAAAACAGCTTTTGCCCTCAACCTCGCACGAAATGCGGCGCTCCATCCCCGGAAAGCTACTCCGGTAGCCTTTTTCAGTCTGGAAATGAGCGCCAGCCAGCTGGTACAGCGCATACTCTCGGCTGAGAGTGAGATCTGGCTGGAAAAGATTGCGAGGGGAAAACTCGAAGAACACGAAATGAAACAACTGTATGCCAAAGGCATTCAGCGTCTCGCGCAGGCGCCTATTTTTATCGATGATTCAGCTGCGCTGAATATTTTCGAGTTGCGCGCCAAATGTCGCAGGCTGAAGAATAAACATAACGTAGGCCTTATCATCGTGGATTATTTGCAATTGATGAGCGGCACCGGAGAGAACCGCAATGGCAA
Source organism: Chitinophagaceae bacterium (assembly GCA_003136915.1). GTDB lineage: Bacteria > Bacteroidota > Bacteroidia > Chitinophagales > Chitinophagaceae > Puia. The sequence continues at coordinate 18,332 of PLEB01000157.1, read as the reverse complement.
CCGCGAACAGGAAATCAGCCGCATTTCCAGGGACCTGAAAGCCCTTGCTAAAGAACTTCAGGTTCCTATCATTGCACTTTCGCAACTGAGCCGTGAAGTGGAAAAAAGAAAGGAAGGGAACAAAATGCCCCAGCTAAGCGACCTCCGCGAATCCGGTGCAATTGAACAGGATGCTGATTTGGTAATGTTCCTCTACCGTCCTGAATATTACGATATAACGGCGAATGAATTCGGTGAAAGCAATAAAGGAGAGACCCATGTTCGCATAGCCAAACACCGGAACGGATCCCTGGAAACCATTAAACTCAAAGCTCTCCTGCACATTCAGAAATTTATGGAAGACGACGGTGCCGGTGGATTCGATGGTCTTCCACCCGGGGGTAACTGGAAACCGGTGCAGGACGATCAGGGCGGACCTAAATTATACATCCAGGCGGGAAGTAAAATGAATGATATTCCTTTTAATGACGAAGAAGAAAATCCGTTCTGACAGCCTCCTGTGCTCTTATTACCTTCACGTTTATGTCCGGAGCTTATTTTTATTTTGCTTCCCTGAGCCGCATTGCGGAAGAATTTAATTTGGATGAACCTTCTTCCCGCCATATTGTGCAGGTACTCCGAATGCAAAAAGGTGATAGCCTGACGCTTACCGATGGCCGCGGCCTCCAGGCAAAAGCAAGGGTCCTGGAAGCACACAAAAAACGCTGCCTGGTCAGGATATCAGATAAATTACAAAAACCACAGGACCCCCGCCGGATAACGGTTGCCCTTTCCTTGTTGAAAAACAATAACCGCTTTGAGTGGTTCCTGGAAAAAGCAACTGAATTGGGGATAGGGGAAATCATTCCGCTGAAATGCAGCAGGACGGAAAAGCAGCAATTCAGAAAGGATAGAATGAAGTCAATTGTAGAGAGCGCCCTCGTTCAGTCCCAGCAATGCTGGATGCCTGAACTAAAGGATCCGATTGACTTCCTGGAATTCATTGAACAGGTTATTGCTGACCAGAAATTTATTGCGCATTGTGGTGCGGGAGAAAGAAGACAATTGAGTGAGATGATCAATACCACACTTTCATCCCAACTTATACTGGTTGGTCCCGAAGGGGATTTTACAGAAGAGGAAATCCAAATGGCAATTCAGTCCAGGTTTATTGCTGTTAGTCTCGGCGATCACCGGCTGCGTTCTGAAACGGCTGCGGTGGCCGCATCCGCCATATTGAAATTAATCTGAGCGTTTAGAATTCTCCTGGCAATAGCCGGACCTTCATAAATAAATCCCGTCCATACCTGCACCAGGGATGCTCCCGCATTTATTTTTTCCATCGCATCCTCTGCATTAAAAATGCCACCTGACGCCATGATGGGGATCTGATTGTGGGTAGCCTTAGAAATATAACGAACAAGTTCAGTGGATCTTTGCTGCAATGGCTTTCCGCTTAATCCTCCGGCACCGATCCGTTCAAGTTGATCTTCTGCTGTGATAAGTCCTTCCCTGGATATTGTGGTATTGCATACGACCAGTCCGTCGAGATGAATTTCCATCGCCAGTGAAAGCACTTCATCGATCTGTTTAAAATCCAGGTCCGGCGCAATTTTCAGCAGGATTGGTTTAGGACTTTCCTGTTGCGGGCGGCTTTTTTGTAAACAGGTGAGGATCCTGCGCAGGGATTCTTTTTCCTGCAGCTCCCGAAGACCGGGGGTATTCGGAGAACTAACGTTCACCACGAAATAATCGACGTAAGAAAAAAGTTTCAGAAAACAGGTCTCATAATCTTTCCATGCATCTTCATTGGGGGTCAACTTATTTTTTCCAATATTTCCACCAATCACGAGCCGGCTCTTTGCCTGGTCCGGGTTTTTTTCCTTCCATTTTTTTAATCGATCAGCCACCCGGTCAGCCCCATCGTTATTAAAACCCATGCGGTTGATCAGGGCCCGGTCTCTTTTTAACCGTAACAGCCTTGGGCCAGGATTTCCTGGCTGGGCGATGGGTGTAACGGTCCCGATTTCCACAAATCCGAATCCTAGCGTTTCAAGACTTTGCAGGTAGAGCGCATTTTTATCGAACCCGGCAGCGAGTCCTATGTTATTTTTAAAAGACAATCCCGCGAATTTTCTTTCCAGGGCCGGATCATAAAGGGAAAAGCGCCGGCGGAGAAGTTTGCGTGTAAATCCATTGGCAGAAAACAGTCCCAGAAAACTCATGGAAAAATGGTGCACAGTTTCAGGAGGGAAAAGAAACAATAAGTTGCGCAACCATTTGTACATGAGGGAAAGTAAAAATTAAAAATTAAAAATTAAAAAATTGGCAGTCATGGTTTTTTATCTAAACCGGGCAAAGATATACCACTTTAACAGTAGCTTTTTTGTGGTAAGTCCGTGAACAATCTATCTTTGGGATGCAATCACTCAATTTATTTTATGCAGGAAGCCTATATCGTAGCCGGCTATCGTACGGCCGTCGGGAAATCCAAGAGAGGCGGATTCCGGTTTTACAGGCCGGACGATCTTGCTATTGAAGTGATCAAGGGTTTGTTGGCTTCTGTTCCGCAACTGGATCCAAAGCAGGTAGATGATGTGATCGTGGGTAATGCTGTTCCGGAAGCTGAACAGGGATTGCAGGTGGGACGTATCATTGCTGCGCGCGCCGTGGGTATTCATGCACCCGGCGTTACCGTTAACCGTTATTGTGCAAGCGGATTGGAGAGCATAGCTATTGCCACGGCAAAAATTCGGACAGGAATGGCGGAATGCATTATTGCCGGCGGCACAGAGAGTATGAGTATGGTGCCTACTGCCGGCTGGAAGCCCGTTCCAGCCTATTCCATTGCTTCGGATGATCCCGATTATTACCTCAGCATGGGACTTACAGCGGAGGCTGTGGCTAAAGAATATCAGGTAAGCCGGGAAGATCAGGACGAGTTTTCTTATCAGTCACATCAAAAGGCAATTAACGCAATAAAGCAGGGATATTTTAAGCCGGGAATCCTTCCGGTGAAAGTGGAAGAAGTTTATCTGGATATACAGGGCAAAAAACAAAAAAGAGAATTTATAGTGGATACCGATGAAGGTCCGCGACCGGATACTTCGGCAGCTGCGCTGGCAAAGCTGAAGCCCGTTTTTGCCGCAAACGGATCTGTTACCGCAGGTAATTCATCCCAAACCAGCGATGGCGCTGCTTTTGTTATCGTCATGAGTGAAAGATTGCTGAAGCAGCTTGGACTCAAACCGATCGCGAGGCTTGTCGGCTGTGCCAGTGCCGGCGTTCATCCGAGAATTATGGGCGTGGGCCCGGTAGAAGCTGTTCCCAAAGTGTTGAAGCAGGTGGGCATGAATCTTTCCCAAATCGACCTGATTGAATTAAATGAAGCATTTGCCAGTCAGTCGCTTGCAGTGATCCGCAAGCTGGGATTGAATCCCGCGCTGGTCAATATTAATGGGGGAGCTATTGCGCTGGGTCACCCGCTGGGCTGCACGGGTTGTAAGCTCACTGTCCAGATAACGCATGATATGAAAAGGCTGAATAAAAAATTCGGCATCGTAACCGCTTGTGTTGGTGGTGGCCAGGGAATTGCAGGCGTTATTGAAAATATTCAATAAAGACTAGGAATTGATAAATTCGATTATTCATTGAGGCAACCGCAATTTATAAGAAGACTTTCCGCAGCATTTTTCCTGTTGTTGTTTACTTTTTGCGTGACGCCAAAAAGGTTTCTTCACGACCTGCTGGCAAATCACAAGGATACGGAAAGAGCAAATAATCAGCCGGTGCAGCAGATTTTCGCTTCGGGATTTCATTGTCATTGTGAAGATTTGGTTGTTGTTGCTCCTTTTCTTTCTGATATTCAGCCGGCAGAGGTTCCATTCGTTTCTTTTATCCGGTATACATATGCTGTGCCGCTTTGCAAATTTGTTTTCAGGTACCTGCCCCATACAGGCGTACGCGGACCCCCAGTAGATTTCTGTTCTTAAGGATTTGGCTAAAATATTTATTCGGAGCACTATTTGCCTTCATGCATTATGGTGTTTGGAACAGAAATAATCTCAACACATGAAATCATTAGTACTTTTTGCCTTTTTTGGTTTGTCCCTAACTTGTTCTTTCAGCCAGATTACTTCGCTCAAGCGGTCCTTTATAGGAATCAGTGGCTCGCTTTCAGGGAAGGTACTCGATAGCGCTACCGGAAAACCGATTTCCGCGGCGACGGTTTATTTAGCGGACCTTAAGCTGGGGGCCATTGCTGATGCCTCGGGCCATTATCATTTTTCTAATCTTCCTTCAGGAACTTATCTTATTGAAGCGCACGCTATCGGGTTTACCTCACTAACCAGGAACGTAACGATCTCGGGCGCAACGGAAATGGATTTTATGTTATTACAACAATACTTTGAAGAAAGCCCGGTTGTGATTACAGGCTTGTCCAAAGCCACCCAGATCCGGAGAAGCCCTGTTCCAATTGTGGCTATCAATCATGCGAGCATTGTAGATAACCTGAGTACCAATATTATTGATGCGATTGCGAAGGTTCCCGGTGTTTCCGCGCTTACTACCGGTCCGAATGTTTCCAAACCCTTTATCCGTGGTCTGGGATTTAACCGGATCCTTACTCTTTACGATGGTGTGCGGCAGGAAGGCCAGCAATGGGGGGATGAACATGGAATTGAAGTGGATCAATACGGGGTTGACCGGGTAGAGGTGATTAAGGGGCCAGCCAGTTTAACCTATGGATCTGATGCGCTTGCGGGTGTGGTCAACCTGATCCCGACGCCTGCTGCACCGGATGGAAAAGTGATCGGCGATGTGGTAGCAGAATATCAAACCAATAACGGCATGTTCGGCGGATCGGGCATGGTCGGCGGCACGTCCAATGGGTTTGAGTGGATGGGCCGTGTTTCGCATAAGGAAGCCACCAATTACCAGGATCCAGTTGATGGAAGAGTATATGGAACCGCATTTCAGGAAAACGATGCGAGCCTTACCTTTGGTCTTCACCGGGCATTCGGGTATTCACACCTGAGCATGTCCCTGTTCGATGATCTTCAGGAAATTCCGGATGGGAGCCGCGACTCTGCGACCCGTAAGTTCACAAAACAAATAACGGAAGCCGATACGATCCGCCCGATTGTAAGTGATGCGGAACTAAAATCTTATGCCATCACTCCATTGCATCAGCACGTGCAGCATTACCGGATTTATTCTACGAGCAATTTTATCGTTGGTAATGGAAGAATTGGGCTCAACCTGGGTTTCCAGCGAAGTGTACGACGGGAATACAGCCACCCGCAAATGCCGGAGATACCGGGATTGTACCTGCAGCTAAATTCCTATGTGTATGATCTGAAATATTATTTTCCGACTTTCAAAGGATGGGATCTCACTATGGGCATCAATGGGATGTATCAGCAAAACACAACAACCAATGGCACAGAATTTATCATTCCAAATTATCATCAATTCGATCTTGGGCCCTTTGCCATGATTAAGAAAACTTTCAATAACCTGGATCTCTCTGGTGGGGTCCGGTACGACAGCCGTTCATTCAGCAACCAGGAATTGTATACCGGAGAAAATCCGGTCACACACTTCGACATGCCGGTGTATGGCGCAGACACTGTAGGTGCTCCCAAACCATTTTCTAATTATCATCATGTATATTCCGGCGTGTCTGGTAGTTTTGGCGCCACTTATGCTTTTTCCAATAAATGGTCTGCCAAGCTAAACATCTCAAGAGGATACCGGGCGCCGAATATATCAGAGATCTCAGCCAACGGTGTCCATCCCGGAACCGGTATCTTTCAAATCGGTAATGCTTCATTTAAACCGGAGTTCAGTCTCCAGGAAGATGGCGGCTTTGCCTATACTTCGCGGTACGCAGTCATCAACGGAAGTATTTTTTATAACCGGATCTCCAATTATATTTTCAATGAAAAATTATTAGGAGCGAACGGCAAGGATTCCATGATGCAGAACAACACGGTATATGAATTCCAACAGGGTGCAGCTGCTTTATACGGTGGTGAATTCAGTGTGGACATTCACCCGGTTAAACCTCTGCATTTCGAGAACAGCATATCTGTTGTTTATGGAGATCAATTGCGGGCCGCGGGCAAAATGCAGAATGACAGCAACCGGTATCTTCCGATGATACCCCCGGTTCATGGCTTGTCTGAGTTGAAATATGAATTTGAAAACAAACAGCACCACTTCGTAAATGGTTTTGTTAAGGTCCAGGCAGCCTGGTATGGTACCCAGAACAGGGTTTACCTGGCGGACAATACCGAAACACGCACGCCGGGATATACCCTGATCAACCTCGGAGCAGGAACAGGAATTACCAATAAGAATGACCGGACGATCATAAATATTTATATCATGGCCAATAATCTTTTTGATGTGGCTTACCAGGATCATTTAAGCCGTCTGAAATATTTCGAGCCTTATCCCGATGACCCGCGACCGTTTCATGGGATTTATAATATGGGGAGAAATATTAGTTTGAAGTTGGA
>PLEB01000157.1:0-11740 GCA_003136915.1 Chitinophagaceae bacterium | reverse complement strand
TACACATCTTCGATGGTGCCGGATTCTTCGCTGACTGCGGTAGAAATTGTATTGAGACCTACAGGGCCACCTTTGAATTTTTCGATGATGGTAGTGAGGATCCGGTTATCCATTTCGTCAAGCCCGTGTTCGTCCACATTCAGTGCACGTAGTGCGTGTTTGGTGATATCCATCTCGATGACGCCATTGCCCAGCACCTGCGCAAAATCACGCACGCGGCGCAGAAGGCTGTTGGCAATCCGGGGGGTTCCGCGGCTCCGCCGGGAAATTTCTGCGGAAGCATCTGAGGTTATTTTTGTATTAAGAATGGTAGCGGACCGGAGAATGATCTTTTGAAGCGTGACGCTATCATAATATTCCAGTCGTGATTTTATTCCGAAACGGGATAAGAGCGGAGCCGTGAGCAATCCGCTCCTGGTCGTAGCTCCGATCAATGTAAATGGATTCAGGGTGAGTTGGATGCTTCTGGCATTGGGCCCGGTGTCGATCATAATATCGATGCGATAATCTTCCATGGCCGCATAGAGATATTCTTCCACAACAGTACTGAGCCGGTGAATTTCATCAATGAACAAAACATCATGTGGTTCGAGGTTGGTCAGCAAACCCGCCAGGTCACCCGGTTTTTCGATCACTGGTCCTGAAGTTTCCTTGATATTCACACCCAGTTCATTGGCAACGATGCGGCTAAGCGTTGTTTTGCCAAGGCCCGGAGGGCCATGAAAAAGAATGTGGTCAAGGGCTTCATCTCTTAATTTGGCCGCTTTGATGAAAATCAGCAGATTCTCAATTAATTGGGGCTGACCCGAAAAATCTCGGATCACCGAAGGCCGGATGCTGTTCTCGAATTCTTTGTCAGCCGTTCCTGCCAGGTTTTTGTCGGCGTTCAAATTGGAATTTGCCATGAAGTAAAAGTAAAGAATAAGGATTGGAACTTTGCGGGGTTTACGATATTTGCTATGGTAAATTGAGAAACGAGAAAGTAGAATGGAGAAATGACAGACGGCAATGGAAAGTTGACCACAGAGCGTTTAGGCTGGAGAGTCGGGAAAGAAGAGTTGAGAAACCGGAGTTCGCAAAACAAAAACTTTTTATATGAAAATCGGAATTATTGGGTCCGGGGAAGTGGGTCAGGTTTTGGGAAAAGGTTTTTTGGCAGAGGGTCATGCGGTGTTGTTGGGAACACGTGATCCGTCAAAGGAATCTGTAGTTAAATGGAAATCTGAAAATGCGAATGCTAAGACGGGCACTTTCCAGGAAGCTGCATCATTTGGTGAATTGCTCGTGTTGGCTGTTGCCGGAATTGCGGCCGAACAAGCGCTTATGCTGGCAGGGTCTAAAAATCTGGCAGGGAAAACCATTATTGATGTGACCAATCCCATCGCACCGGCACCACCTGAAAAAGGCGTACTGAAATTGACAACTACGCTGGATGAATCAATGATGGAAGAACTTCAGCGTCAGTTTCCTGCTGCGCATTTTGTGAAAGCGTTTAACAGTGTTGGAAGCTCCCTGATGTATAAGCCCACTTTTACAGAAGGAATACCTACTATGTTTATTTGTGGGAATGATGCAAATGCAAAAAAGCAGGTGACCGAGATCCTGACCAGCTTTGGCTGGGATACAGAAGATATGGGAACGGCAGAAGGGGCCCGCGCCATCGAACCACTTTGCATTCTCTGGTGCATACCGGGATTTCTGAGAAATCAATGGACGCATGCTTTTAAACTACTGATGAAATAATTAATTCGTTGCCGGTTTGTCCATCTGACAATTGTGCAATCAAAAAATAATCATTCCGAACGGATAAAATCTGCCAGGAGCTTCATGCGGAAATAGAGATTGCTCATCATAAGCGTGATGTTATTTTTTACTTCTTTCACAGAGTCCCGGTTCATTTTTTTTATGTTCCTGAGCTCAACTATCTTTTCATCTATCTTATCCACGAGTTTTTCTGCTGACCATCCTGAATATTTTTTGTTTCTTTCCTCATAAATGATATCAGGTTTAATGATTCCCGGTCTCAATTTTTTAAAAGAAAAATTTCTCTTAATAGCGGATTGGATGGCATCATTCTTCAACAGGTCGATCATTTGGTCGTATGGTGCCTGATTGATAAATCCATTTTTGAACACGTTAAGGTTATCCCGGAGTTCTATGATAACCTGCTTTTTATGGACGTCATTGGTCTTGGATTTTTTATATAAAAAAGCCAGCAGATCTTTCAGCGGTGCAATACTGGTGTTGAACCATTCCATAGGCTAAAGTAAATTTTTTAATCTGTTAAAGCAGGGCGCGTCGTGTGCTTCCGTGAGCTAATTAAACTTAAACGCAAAGGCAATTTACTAATATATTTAGTATGTGGGCAGTAGACCGGGGTACCGCTTTCTTTTTCAAGGATTTTTGAAGAAAATCACTACGGAAATAAAAAAAGGTAAAATTTCGCAGAAAGTCTACTCATTTAATAGAGAATGAATATCTTTACAGTCCGTTTTTTGTAGGCCGGAATATTTCATAATTTTTAAAACCGTTCAAAATGAGTTTACGCTTAGGGGATGTTGCGCCCAATTTCAAAGCAACGACTACAGCCGGAGAAATTGATTTTTACGAATATCTGGGGAATGGATGGGGAGTCCTTTTTTCCCACCCGGCCGACTTTACTCCTGTATGTACTACAGAATTGGGAAAGACCGCTTCCCTGCAGAATGAATTTGCCAAACGCAACGTTAAAGTACTCGCCGTGAGCGTGGACCCTTTGGATAAACACTTGGGCTGGATAAAAGATATCAATGAAACCCAAAAAGTAAACGTTGACTTTCCGATCATTGCTGATGAAAACAGAATCGTTGCTAATCTCTATGGCATGATTCATCCAAACGCTTCAGAAACTTTTACTGTCCGCTCTCTATTTGTAATTGGGCCGGACAAAAAGGTAAAACTGACCATTACCTATCCAGCTTCCACCGGAAGAAATTTCGTTGAAGTGCTGCGGGTAATTGATTCTCTTCAGCTTACCGCCAACTACAGCGTGGCAACGCCAGCAGACTGGAAGGAAGGGGAAGATGTGATTGTGGTTCCTGCGGTGTCTACGGAAGATGCTATTAAGAAATTTCCGAAAGGAGTGAAAGTGGTGAAGCCCTATCTGAGGTATACGCCGCAGCCGAATAAATGAATTCAGATTTTATTTTAATTAAAAAGTAAAAATTAAAAAGTAAAAATAGTATTACCTATTATTTTGTTCCGCTTCGGTTGGCAGAGGCATTTACCATACCCATCAACTATTTTTCCTTAGCTGGCTAAGTAAGGCACGGAGATCTTTTGGCATGGGTGCTTCGAAGCTGAAAGCGGTACCGCTTTCATCAGTGAATGAAAGTTTGGCTGCATGGAGCCCGAGTCTTCCCAGGATGGGCATTTCTTCTTCAGCAGATTTAGAAAGGTTATATTTTTTTTTCAGGGAGGATACAAAAACCGGTTTGGCATCGCCGTACAATTCGTCACAGGCGATGGGATGGCCTGCCCATTTCATATGAACACGGATCTGGTGTGTACGGCCGGTGAGCAGGTTGAATTTAACCAGTGAATATCTTCCGAAGTCTTCCAGCACTTCGTAGCCGGTGATTGCCGGCTTTCCTTTTCTGTGCACCATCATGGTTCCATTTTTGGCCGGATGTTCGGCAACAGGCTCTTCAATTAATCCCGACGGATTGATCATGCTTCCCAAAATGATACCGAGGTAAATTTTTTCCACCTCACGACGTTCAAAAATGCCGGAAAGATAGCGGTGCGTTTCTGCTTTTTTGGCAAACACAATAACGCCACTCGTTTCCCTGTCGAGCCGGTGAACAGTAAAGATGTGCTGATAACGGGCAATGAGCAGGTCCTTGAGAGAAACAGCCGTTTGCATCCTGTCGGGTACGCTTAATAATCCTGCAGGTTTATTGATAACAATGAATGCTTCATTCTCAAACAGGATCTCCGGAAATTTCATGCGTGGCAGGGATTCATGATTTCAGGTATTTCAGTATGCGGATTTCTTTCTCGTCGAGAAAGCGCCATTTACCCCGGGGCACATTTTTTTTGGTGAGGCCCGCATACATTACCCGGTCAAGTGTTTTTACATCATATCCGAGTGCAGCAAAAATTCTTCTTACGATCCTGTTTTTACCGCTATGGATCTCGAGACCGATCTGGGTTTTATCTTTCGGGTCGGCGTAAGCCATGGCATCTACCCGCGCAAGCCCGTCTTCCAGTTCGATTCCGTTGATGATCTTTTCAAAATCTGCTTTTGTAAGGGCTTTATCCAAACCCGCGTGATAGATTTTCTTCACTTCATTTTTAGGATGCGAAAGCTTTTGCGAAAGGTCACCGTCATTGGTAAATAATAGCACTCCCGAAGTATTTCGGTCCAGCCTGCCGATCGGATAAACGCGTTCGTCAGTTGCCGTGGCGATCAGCTGCTGAACGGTTTTCCGGCCCTGCGGATCGCTGGTGGTCGTGAGAAAATCCTTTGGCTTATTTAATAAGATATAAACGAAATGACTGGAGACTGTGAGCTTTTTTCCGTTCAGTTTCACGGTGTCGGTTAACAACACCTTGGTCCCGGGATCGGTTACGGCATTCCCATTTACGGTTACTTTGCCTTCCTTTACCATTAATGCAGCGCTGCGCCTGGAACTAACACCTGCATGGGCAATATATTTGTTGAGCGGAATGCTCCCCTGTGGTTTGGGGGCCGTGGTTTTATTTTCGGGGCCGGCATGAACCTGTGGCGCGCCGGTAAGAACAGCGCGTTTATTCCTTTTTGCTTCAAAATGACGGTCCACCGCCTGCTGCCGTTCTTTTTTGACAGTTTTTTTTTCCTGCCGCAATTCCTCTTTCACAGCGCTATTGCGCTTGCGGTTATAAAACTTATTAAAATTGTCCGTCTTTCTTTTCATGGAATTTTCAACTAGGTATCCTGATGAGCATTTTTACTTTCAGCCACTATGGGATCTTTTTTTTACTTTTTAATTTTTACTTTTTACTTTTTACTTTTTAATTTTCACTTAAACGCTCTCCCACCTTATTAGCCAATTGCCCGCAAGCTGCATCAATATCTTTTCCGCGGCTTTTGCGAAGGCGGGCATTTACCTTGTTTTTTTCCAGATGCTTCATGAACTGCGCGGTCGTTGGTTCGTCTGGTTTGGAGAAAACGGCATTCTCTATCGGATTGTATTCGATGATATTTACCAGGTCGGCCGGAACCTGGCGGAAGATTTTCACGAGCTCATCTGCGTCTTTCAAACTGTCATTAAAATTCTGGAAAAGGATATATTCAAAAGTGATTTCATTTCCCGTTTGTTTATAGAAATAATTGAGTGCATCAATCAGTGAGCGGATATTATTGCTATCGTTGATGGGCATGATCTCATGTCGTTTTGCATCGGTGGCAGCGTGCAGGGAAAGCGCCAGTTTGAATTTCACTTTATCGTCACCCAATTGCCTGATCATTTTGCTAACACCGGCGGTGGATACGGTAATCCGGCGCGGACTCATGCCAAGACCTTCCGCTGAAGTGATCCGTTCAATCGCTTTGAGAACATTCCGATAGTTGAGTAAGGGTTCACCCATACCCATAAAAACAATATTGCTTAATTTTTTTTCATGGATCTTTTCAGATTGCTGGTTAAGAAGCACAACCTGATCGTAGATTTCATCAAATTCCAGGTTCCTTTCCCTTTCCATATAACCTGTTGCGCAGAATTTACAACTGAGGGAACATCCGATCTGCGAGGAAACGCAGGCCGTCCGCCTTTCGGTGGCGGGAATTAGCACCCCTTCCACGAAATGATTATCAAAGGTTTTAAACCTGTTTTTTATGGTGCCGTCCGAACTCTGTTGTGTTGATTCGATCTGCAGGGAAGGGAAGGAAAAATCGGCTGATAGTTTAGCTCTCAGCTCTTTACTGAGGTTAGACATATCACCGAACTGAAAAGCATGCTTTTGCCAGAGCCATTCGTAAACCTGGCCCGTGCGGAACTTCGGTTCACCCAGATCCTCCATATATTCTCCGATCTCTCCCATGGAGAGCGTTCTGATATTGCGTTTATCCGTTTTCATGAAGCGGCAAAGATAATCAGTATTTGCGGGGAGGAAGGCATAATAGGTGTTCATGTGATATAAAGCGAAAATTCATGGATATTTGCCCCTCATTATGCCGTTTACATGAAAAAAGTGTTTGTCATCGACGCCGTCAGAACACCGATCGGAAAATATGGAGGTGCGCTGGCTGCGGTGAGGCCGGACGACCTGCTGGCTTATGTGATCCGCGCACTGCTGAACAGGAATGGATCCATTGATCCTGAAGCCATTGAAGATGTGATTGCTGGAGATGCCAACCAGGCCGGTGAAGACAATCGCAATGTGGCCCGTATGGCTGTTTTGTTGGCCGGATTGCCTGTTTCTGTTGCCGGAAATACCGTGAACCGCTTGTGTGCTTCAGGTCTTCAGGCTGTCATGGATGCTTCCCGCGCCATTATGTGCGGGGAAGGCGATCTTTATATTGCAGCAGGTGTTGAAAGTATGTCCCGCGCGCCATTTGTGATGGCTAAATCCGGACAGGCTTACAGCCGCAAACTGGAAGTGGTGGATACGACGATCGGCTGGCGGTTCCCGAATAAAAGGATGACCGATGTTTATTATCCTTATTCGATGGGAGAAACGGCGGAAAATGTGGCACAACGCTGGAAAATATCCAGGACCGCTCAGGATGAATTTGCGCTCGAATCACAATTGAAATATTTTGCTGCCCTCGCAGCGGGGAAATGGGATGACGAGATTGTGGCTGTGGAACTCGAGCAGGACAAACTGATCACCTGGTTTTCAAAAGACGAGCATCCAAGGGAAACTTCGCTCGAAAAATTAGGCAGGCTCAGACCGGCATTCCTGAAAGATGGGACCGTTACGGCGGGCAATTCTTCGGGATTGAATGATGGTGCGGCTGCTTTGTTGCTCGCGAGCGAAGAAGCCGTGACAAACTATAATTTACAACCCCTTGCGCGGGTTGTTTCCATGGGCGTCGCCGGCGTGGATCCGGCAATCATGGGGATGGGTCCTGTTCCAGCCACACAGAAGGCATTGTATCGTTCGGGTCTCACTGTGAACGACATGGATCTCATCGAATTAAATGAAGCATTTGCTTCCCAGTCCATCGCCTGCATTCACGATCTGGGCCTGGATCTGCAAAAAATAAATGTAAACGGAGGATCTATTGCGCTGGGTCATCCCCTCGGCTGCAGTGGTGTTCGTATCGCAACCACCCTGCTTCATGAGATGAGAAGACGCACTGTCCGCCATGGACTCGCAGCTATGTGTGTTGGAGTGGGACAAGGAGCGGCGGTTGTGTTTGAAGGAGAGTTATGAGTTTTGATTTATGGGGGATGGGGGATGAGTGATGAGTTATGGGGTTATGGTTAGCTCTGCAGGTTCTCATTACTTTTAAAAATAATTGATAGTTAGCATCTGTCTTAGGTTTGCACCGGAAGTTCATCACTCATAACCCATAACTCATAACTCATAACTCCTCTCACTACTCAACGATTCACTCTCAAAGCATATCTCACTACCTCCTCAAATTCACATTCCTCCTGAACGCCGGTTGAAAGATTTTTGATTTTTGCAGTGCCGGTTTTCAGTTCTTCAGATCCGATAATTACTACATAGGGGATCCTTTTCTTTTCTGCGTATTTAAACTGTTTGTCGAATTTGGACTGGTCAGGAAATAATTCACACCGCACGCCCGCTTTATGGAGCGATTGAATGAGTTCAAAGGTTTTTGCCAATGATTCGGGTCCAAGATTAAAAAAAAGGAATTCAGCAGCGTGATGCAGGCTATCCGGAAATAATTTCAATTCTTCCATCACATCAAAGATCCTGTCAACGCCAAAAGAAATGCCCACGCCCGGGATATTCGGCACGCCAAAAAGACCCGTAAGGTCGTCGTACCTGCCGCCGCCGCCGATGCTTCCGATTTCCATATTCCTGGCCCCAATTTCAAAAATGATCCCGGTATAATAATTCAATCCGCGGGCAAGAGAAAGATCAAGAACCAGGTTATTTGAATTCGGGAAGAAGTCGAGCAGATATCGGGTATCACGGATTCCTTCCAACAAAGAAGAATCATTTTGGGCAGGAAGATTGGTACCGGTTATTTTATTGTTGAATCCGCTTACCATTCCTGCGTGTAATATGCTTGCGAGCTGCTCAAGTTTCTCCTGGTTCGATCCTTGAATTCCGAGGTACTGTTTAACTATTGAAATCTGACTTGCGGTGAAGTTTTTTTCCTTCAGTTCCTGGATCACTTTATCGGGGCCGACCTTATCCAGTTTGTCAATGGCAGTCGTAATGGAAATCAATTGAGAAGAACCTCCGCAGGCATTGGCGAGTGCGGCCAAGATTTTCCTGTGATTGATCCGCAGTTCCACGTCCATGCCTAAACGTTGAAAAACTTCCAGATAGATCTGGGTCAGCTCCACTTCATTGAGCAGGGATTGACTACCCACCACGTCGGCATCACATTGATAAAATTCGCGGTAGCGGCCTTTCTGGGGCCGGTCCGCCCGCCACACGGGCTGAATCTGATAACGTTTGAATGGGAAACTGATTTCCTTATGATGCATGGCCACATAACGCGCAAATGGAATCGTAAGGTCATAACGGAGCGCGCGTTCCGTGATCTGCCTGTTATTTTTCCCCTCTAATATTTTTTCAAATTCAGCCAGGGCCGAATCTTTTTTTGAAGAATGATCCAGGCCGTTATTGAGTATTTTGAAAAGCAGTTTATCTCCTTCCTCTCCGTATTTACCCAATAGGGTCTCCAGGTTTTCCAAAGCGGGCGTTTCCAGCGGTTCATACCCATACAATTCAAAAACAGTCCGGATAGTATGAAAAATAAACTCACGCTTGTGAACGGTTTCGGCTCCGAAGTCCCTGGTTCCCTGTGGTAATCCGGGCCTGGTCATAAAGGTTGATGGTTGACGGTTGACGGTTGACGGTAATGCTTGATGATCTTGTCGCAGGCTTTGTCAATCATATCAAAAACCACGTGAAACCCGGGCTCATCGCCAAACCAGGGATCGGGCACATCCCTGTTTTCTCCCGGATACAATTCATTCAATAATAGATCGGCCTTGGATGGATTATATTTTTTCCTCGAGATATTTTTGATATCATTAAGAATATCCGATGACATGGCATAAATCTTATCAAAGCGGTCAAAGTCTTCCGGAACGAACGCGCGTGCACATTGCGTGCTGATATCCACATTGTGCTGCCGGGCCACTTTCTGGGAAAGTGGATGGGGAGGTTCGCCTATATGGTAACCGTTATTGGTTCCTGCACTATCGACCATCCAATTCAGACCGGCAATTTTAGCTTTATTTTCCAGGATTCCTTCTGCGAGCGGGCTGCGACAAATATTGCCCAAACAAACCATTAAAATTTTCATGGCTGCAAAGCTAACATAAAATGCAAAGCGGTAAAGGATCCCGATGTTTATGGATTTCGGTAAGAATTGCATCTCATGGAAAAATTAATTTTGGATTTTCTGGAGGGAAGCTAACTTCTATCTACGGGTAATTGTGTATATTGCTTTTTGCTAAAAAAATGGCTTTTTTCATGACCGAAGAACAAGATCCGGATAGTCGCTCCAGGAGATATATGCTCAGGAGATCTATCATGGACTATGGGATGGGTGTAATCATATTTTGTCTGGGTATTTTTTTTCTGATAGCACCTAAGTTTAAAGTCGTTTTCGGGATCGATGAAATGTTCCGGTATATGTTTGGCGGCCTTTGCATCCTCTATGGGTTATTCCGCGTATACCGGGGCTACAAGAAAAACTATTTTAATTAATTTTTCCGGCATGGACATTTGGAAAAGATGTATGCCTTTTATTCTATTGGTATCCGGTGAATTGATCTTTTCAGGATGTGGCGACGGTAAAAGAATACCTGTTGAAACGCCAACTTCGGGAATTATTCATATCAGCGTGGATGAATCCTTTAAACCCGTTATCGATTCTGAGCTTAAGGTGTTTGAGAATTCGTTTCCTGATGCCAGGATCGAGGTGGATTACAAACCGGAAGCAGCATGTTTGCGCGACTTGGTTAAANNATAGTACGCGAATGATTATTATTACCCGGGGGCTCAGTTTGAATGAAGAAGCTTTTTATAAGGATTCTCTTCAGAAGGCAGCGTTTTCGGGAATTCTGGCTTACGATGCGGTGGCATTGATTGTAAATAATCATTCCAGGGACACCCTGATAACTATGGATGAGGTCAGATCCCTGCTGGAAGGAAAGGACAAAAAAAATCGGCATGCGGTAATGGATGGCGTATCCGAAACCAGTATCGTACGTTATGCAATGGATTCCATTCTGAAAGGTGCTCCATTGGGAAAAGATGTGACGGCAGCTAAATCAAGTCCGCAGGTTATTGACTATACGTCCTCGAACGACCATGCGGTGGGATTTATCGGGGTAAGCTGGATAGGCGATCAGGAGGATTCTATGCAATTGTCTTTTCTTCAAAAAGTAAAGGTCCTTGCCGTGAAATGTGATAGCTGCCCGGAAAAACCCTTTGTAGAACCATATCAGGCTGATATATATTTAAAAAGATACCCTATGATTCGTGGATTGTACTATATACTGAAGGAAAACTACAGTGGCATCGGAAACAATTTTGTCAATTTTTTACAGAACGAGCGTGGGCAATTGATATTCAGAAGGTCCTATTTAGTTCCGGCACGAATGTCTTTTAATGTTCGCGATGTTCAGTTGCAGTAATAAATGCTTTTTGCATATATCTTTACACAATAAACAGCGATTCAGAATGAGAAAACTTAGCATCAGTCTTTTATTGTCGGTTACCTGCATCGGCGGCAAGGTTATGGCACAAACAGTAGAACAAGGGAAACAGCTATTATACTACGAAAAGTATAAAAGCGCACAGGATGCATTCGAAAAGGTTTTGGCTGCAAATCCAAATAATATCGATGCGGTGTATTGGCTTGGGCAAACGATGATTCATCGTAAGGACACCCGGGATACAGCAGGCGCGAAAGCGTTGTATCAGAAAATGCTTACAACCAACGGAAACGCACCCTTGCTTCTGGTTGGCATGGGTCATGTAGAATTGCTTTACGGAAATACCACGGATTCACGCCAGCGTTTTGAAACAGCGATCAGCCTGACCAAAGAAAAAGATGTGAATGTGTTGAACTCGGTCGGTTATGCAAACGTGGATGCCAAGGCAGGGGATGCTAATTATGCCATACTAAAGCTTAACCTGGCAGCAGAAACCAAACATTTTAACAACGCTGAGACTTATGTTTTGCTTGGAGATGCATATCGGAAATTATTGGATGGCGGCAATGCGGTGACGAATTATAATAAGGCATTGGGCCTGGATCCGAAACTGGCGGAAGCAAAAATGAAAATCGGAATTATTTACCTGACACAAAACAACCGGGATTATTTCCTGCCCGCATTTGAAGAAGCCATAAAGGTTGATCCGGCATATGCGCCGGCTTATCAGCAGTTATTCATGTACTGGTATTTCCGCGATGTAAACAAAGCATCCGGCTATCTGGACAAATACCTGGCGAACTCTGATCCGGCTCCTGAAGCTGAATACCTGAAAGCAGACATGTTGTATGCTTCCAGCAAATTTGCCGACGCACGCGCACGCGCGCAGCAACTCG
>PLEB01000154.1 GCA_003136915.1 Chitinophagaceae bacterium | reverse complement strand
GGTAAAATCCTGCAGTTCCTTATTGACATTAAATCCAATCGAGTTGGTATTGATCCTTCTGGCGATGATCTTATCTACGCCATCAAAAGCACCTCCACAAATGAATAATATATTCTGCGTATTGATCTTAATGAGTTTCTGTTCAGGATGTTTTCTCCCACCCTGCGGAGGTACCAGCACGTCGGTTCCTTCAAGCAGTTTTAGCAAACCCTGCTGAACGCCTTCACCGCTCACATCACGCGTAATGGAAGGATTGTCGCCCTTGCGCGCGATCTTATCTATTTCATCTATGTAAACGATTCCTCTTTCCGCATTGACCACATCATAGTTGCAAACCTGTAGCAGACGGGTAAGAATACTCTCAACATCTTCGCCGACATAACCTGCTTCCGTGAACACAGTCGCATCCACAATGGCAAAAGGAACATTGAGCAATTTTGCGATGGTCTTTGCCAGCAAGGTTTTACCCGTTCCGGTTTCACCGACCATGATGATATTGCTTTTTTCAATCTCCACCTCATTGTCTTGTACTTTCTGCTGGAGGCGCTTGTAGTGATTGTATACTGCCACGGCCAGCACTTTCTTTGCGTCATCCTGTCCGATTACATATTCATCCAAAAACCGCTTGATCTCCACCGGCTTTTTAACCGTGAGTTTGAACTGTGAATTGGGTGTTGCATCCTCTCTTACGATCAATTCCTGCTGGATAATTTCCTGGGCATGCTCTACACAGTTTTCACAAATATGCCCTTCCTGGCCCGCAATCAGGATCTTCACCTCGTCGCGGCTGCGGCCACAGAAAGAACAATGAAGGGTATTTTTAGCCATCTCTGTTTAAATAATATGGTAAATTTAGTCAACTTATGCGCTAATTCCCAATGAAATGGGCAGAAATTGGATTGACCCATTTAAGGAAACGGTCCGGGCTTCCAAAAAAGCTTATATGTCGCTGCTAATATGGTCTACAATGCCATAATCGACGGATTCTTTAGCATCCATCCAGTAGTCGCGGTCGAAATCCTTAATGATCTGGTCGTATTTCTTACCGCAATTTTCAGCCAGCACTTTGGCAGCAATCTCCTTAACCCGTCTGGTTTGTTTTGCCTGAATCTCCAGGTCAACACTGACCCCCTGAATATACCCTCCCAGACTGGGTTGATGGATCATCACTTCACCATGCGGATAAATATATCTGCGCCCCTTGGTTCCTCCGCTCAGCAAAATGGATCCCATAGAAGCGGCCAGTCCGATGCAGACAGTGCTCACAGGGCTTTTTAACATCTTCATGACATCGTAAATGGCCATTCCGCTGGTAACCATACCACCCGGACTATTGATCAGGAAACGGATTTCTGTACCCGGCTTGTCCGCATCCAAAAGAAAGAACTTATTGATGATGTCTTTGGCAGAACGATCGTCCACCGGACCCCAAAGTTGAACCGTACGGGTTTCAAAGAAATACTTCTCCAGCTTTTTCATCAGCATGCCAGGATCCGTTTGTGGCTTTTCTTCTTTTTCTTCCTCGGGTTCATCATCCATGCGAAGGGGTTGAACCAGATATTTATTTGAATGCTTCATTATTTTTTCTTTAGTTGGATTAATCTTTTTTCTCCTTACGTGGATTGGTCACCAGCACTTCGTCAACCAGGCCATATTCCTTTGCTTCAATAGCTGTAAGCCAGTAATCGCGGTCCGAATCTTTTTCAATCTGCTTAACAGTCTTGCCGGTATGAAATGCGTATATCTCGTAAAGTTCTTTCTTTATCTTCCGGATCTCATTCACCGTGATCTCAATATCACTGGCCTGACCGCCGATGCTGCCGCTGGGCTGGTGCATCATTACCCGGCTATGCTTCAACGCAGTTCTTTTGCCTTTGGTGCCCGCACACATCAGTGTGGCACCCATGGAAGCAGCCATGCCAATGCATATCGTGGCAACGTCCGGCGTTACGTATTGCATCGTATCATAAACGCCCAATCCAGAATATACACTCCCCCCCGGGCTGTTTATGTACATCTGAATGTCGCGGTGACGGTCAGTGCTATCCAGAAAAAGAAGTTGTGCTGTAATGATATTTGCAACCTCGTCGTTGATCGGATAGCCCAGGAAAATGATCCTGTCCATCATCAGACGACTGTAAACATCCATGACAGCAACATTCATAGGACGTTCCTCTATGATATTGGGCGTTAAACCTGTTACCAGGTATTTCTTATAGCTGTCAAGCGTATTACTGGAAAGGCCAAGATGTTTAACTGCGTATTTTTCAAATTCGGATCCTGAATGCATAATAGATTATATTTTTTCTTGAGGATGGATTCGTTGTAACAGGGGTTTCCCGTTCAAATCTCCGTCCAAACTTTTAAACTTCCAAAAAACTGACAGAGTTGCAGTTGTAACTAAAAATCCGGCGCGCCGGGCATGGCATGTTCTTCCAGACTTCCGTGCTGACCGGGCGCACGATGCTCTCAATGTTGATGTATATGTCCACCATGCTGATGCTGATGGTCCTTCTCTTCATGCTCATGTTCATGTTCCTCATGCTGATGCTCCTGCTCAGTATGCGCATGATCTTCAGCGTGATGATGCTGATGTTCCGCCTGGAGTTTGCTGAATTCTTCTGCGCTGATCTCTTTATCCACAGGATTTACCCGGGATTCCAGCCATGTCATCATCTTATCTGTTTTCAGATGCTGATAAGTTTCGTCTACAAATCTTTTGTCCTGCATCATTTTGTTTACATAGTCTTCCACCCATGGTTGGTCATCTCCCTGAGGCAGGCCCCCCAGGTAAGAAAAAAGCTGGCGCCTGGCCGCAGCACGCACTTCTTCCACATTCACTTCAAAAGGATTTTCTATAGATATTCTCTCTGTGATCAGGCTCCATTTCAATGCGTTTACAAAACTGGGAAATTCGTGTTCTACTTCTTCAGGTGTCTTCGGTTTCTCTCCTCCGTTAAGCAGCCAGCGTTTCAGGAAAGACTCCGGAAATTGCACACTGGTATTGTTTAGCAATTCATGATATATTGTATGCTGCAATTGACTGCTGGATTGTACTTTCCACTGCGCTGCCATATCTTCTCTCACTGCCTCACGGAAGGCTTCTCCAGTTGGAATTTCTCTGGCGGGATAGATCTTCTTAAAAAAGCTTTCGTCCAGCGCAGCCTTTTCCACAAACCCTACCTTCGAAATCACCAGCCTGAAATATTTATCTGCATCTGTAACGCTTTCTTTATCCAGACCAAGGTCCTGAAGTATCCATGCTCTTTCTTTGGAATCGAAAGCCACGGACAACCGGACGATCATCTCGTCGGCTTTCTTCTTACCCATGAGTTGGGGCCGGAAAGATTCCGAAAAATATTTTACGAGTAATGAATTTTCTTTGGGCTGAGATCCTTCCACGGAATTTCCTTCGGGATCTGTTTCCTGAAAACTTAGGTTTAGTACATGCTCTTCGCTGCTTACCGATTCCGGTTCGGTCATCGTTCCGTTCTTTACCCGGAGCCTTTCGATTTCAGCATCCAGCATTTCGTCAGACACCCGGATCAGGTAACGAGTAGGTGAAAGTGAAGCCAGATCAGGTAATTGGAATGCTGGTTTCAATCCGACCTCAAACGCAAAGGAATAATCTTCTGGCTGACCCATATTGATCTGGCGGGTATCATTTTCCGGCAACGGTAGTGGCTGAGCAAATATGTCAAGCTGCTCCGAACTCATGTAGTCAGTGAGTTTTTTCTCAACGCTTTTCAGCACTTCGTCGGTAAAAACGGAACTGCCATACATTTTTTTTATAAGTCCGGGCGGCACCATTCCTTTACGGAAACCTGGAATATTCGCCTTCCTGCCATATTCTTTCAATGCTTTTTCAAATGATGGCAGATAATCGTTTTTCTCGATCCTGACGATGATCTTATCATTTAACAAACCGATATTTTCTCTGGTTACAGTACCCATACTGGTATTTTTTATGAATGCTTCCAGCTTTAAAACCCACCCTGCCGGAAACGGGCTGCAAAATTAAGAAAATCCAGGGAGAAAAAGAGAAAACCACGCCCTCAGAGCAAATCTGCAGGTCTGATCGTTGGGGTCGGCAAATTCCTATCCAGGTGCCTGATTTTGGAAAAAGCGAATTGGCAGTATGGATATTTCGTAACTTGGTTCTTCAATTTATTCAACATTAAATTTGCCGATATGAAAAAGTTTTTATTATTGATGTTGTTATCTTTCTCCATCGCTGCAACTTATGCTGCCGGTGATGGTACCTGGACAGGATACATCAGCGATTCACATTGTGGTGCAAAAGGTAATAATGACGCGCATGCCGACTGTGCCAAAAAATGTGTCAAAGAAGGTTACGCGCCAGTTTTTGTAGTTGGCGATAAGGTGTATACCATCAATGATCCTAAAAAAGTTTCCAAATTCATAGGGGACAAAGTAACAATTACCGGTACCATAAACGGGGATGCGATAGCCATCGACAAGATCAGCAAATAGGTCCTCTTTAAAATATCCTGGCATGCTGAATGCCCGACCAGCAGAGGTATATTTCCAAAAATATACTTCTCCTGGTTTTTTATTCTGCTACAATTACTTTGTTCCCATTTTTTCGTCTTACTGATAAAACTCCGCCTTTTTCAAGCGTTGTCCAGGTATATCCTTCACCGGCAGCAATTTCTTTTAATGGGTTATCATTGAGAAGTACAGCCGAAGGTTTCACTTTTAGCTTTATAAGTTCTGTGCCGTCATTATCAAAAGTGCGGTAATAAACCTTCACCTTGCCCGTATCCGGTTTGTCAAATTCAACACTCAAATACTTTTTAAAGTAGCCTTTATAATCTGCCTGCTGAATGACTGAAGTAGTTGACAGAATATGATCCTCCACAGGCGCCAGCTCCGGATAGGTAGCCATAGCCCGTAAATAATGCCTCACATAATCGCCATAGCCATCGGTAAGCCAGGGTTCATCTGTCGGGAAACAATTTTTTCCATCAAAATCAACCATATAAGTGGCCCAGTTCAGTTCGTGTACGGCATTGTTGTAAAGGGTTGTATCGTTGGTTAATGACACATATAATAACTCATCTGAAGCCTGTCTTGAACTATGGCTGTTTCCGGGAACCGGATATACTGACTGCTCGTTGGTAACGATCACACCATATTTCTTCCATTTTTCATTCGCAAAATTCAAGTGTACCCAATTGATAATGCCTTTTACCTCTGTTTTCCATTCGGGGAAATACTGCGGATGTTCCATCATGAACCGGGCGCTGGTCATAGCATTTATTTGTGTTTGGCTCCATTCGCCAACATCTTCAAAGAATGGCCCCCACTTATTATTTTGTATAGGATATTTTTTAAGCCACGCCAGTATTTTACCGGAGGCTATTTTATAAGAAGCCGTATTGCCTTTATTTAACTGTATTAAATCAAAAAATAGTTGTAGCGTAGGCGTAAGATTGCTTGTATAGCAGGCCGTATCGGTTGATTTGCCAGTTCCGGCTTTCAATTTAAGCAAGACCGTTTTTCCGGTAAATACGTTTACCTTAAAGGGAAGCGGTGAGTGGTCCGCATTACCAGCTTTTACATTTGCAGCAAGCGTATTGGCTATTTTGACAGCGGCATCTAAAAATACAGGATCGTTTTTTATTTTATATACATGTACCAGTTCAAGCCCAAACGAACCTGCTTTATCAGGTTGCGCTACATCCTTGCCATTGATCATATCACCGTCATATATCCCGGAATAGATCAGTGTATTATAGGGGAAAGGAATATCAGGCCATTTACAATTGGCCGGCGATAATCCATGGGTTAAATAATAGCCTGCTAAGAAATAGATATTTGCTTTTATATTTTCATCGCCCAGGTAGGCATATAATAGCCGCCAGGACGAAATCGCCATCATGAACTGGTCGCCACCAATGCCCCTCGGGTCATCAATATTTTTATTCCAGACCTGGTGGTTCATGTAATATGGCAATCCGTTCAGGTCCCTGCGCATATTGAACCAAAAATCCCATATGGTATGCAGGTTATGGTCATAAGCTATAGCGGGATCTGCGTTGTACCAGGGTATAATATTGCCATCCCTGTCTGTTTGGATAGGATGGTATACCAATAATTCGCTTTGCTGTGCAGGTAAATTTTTTGTTGCAAACGCGAAAAATAATAGTAATAGCGTGGTCGCTTTTTTGATCATGTCTTTCCGGGTAAGCGTTTAAAACCCCCTGTATCCCAACGTACAGAGGGTTTGTGCGGGTGGAGGGACTCGAACCCACATGCCTCGCGGCGTCAGATCCTAAGTCTGATACGTCTGCCAATTTCGCCACACCCGCGTTTGCTTGAGGGCAGAAGAGCTTAAATTTTAGAGTTGATGGTTGATAGTTTATGGTTGATGGATTTTCATTGCGAGCTCGCACCTGCTATCCATCAACCATCAACTATCAACCATCAACCAGGACTATTAAGCAAGTAGAGATGGTTAGTTTTTTAAAAGCCGGACGAATATAGAAGAAAAT
>PLEB01000385.1 GCA_003136915.1 Chitinophagaceae bacterium | reverse complement strand
AATGTACTGGAGCCCGGCGAAATTGCCGCAACGGCAGGAACTTCTGCGGTAGTTTATGGTGTCACTGGACTCGCTTCATATGACACTAAGTCCAGAGTAAATCCTTTTATTCATGTTAACCATCGTGCGGAATCCCCTCGATACGGTATCCTCATGTGCCTGAATGGGGCAGGAATACTTAACAGCTGGTTAAGAAAACATTTTTTCGGTTCAGCTTCATATGCAGAAATGAACGCAGGAGCCGCGACGATTGAACCTGGTTCAGATGGAATTTCCTGTTACCCTTTCGGCAATGGCGCTGAACGCATTCTGGAAAATAAAAATCCCGGAGCCTATGTTCAGGGAATTGATTTCAATCGTCACGATAAAAACCATCTGGCGCGTGCGGCACAGGAAGGTATCGTATTTTCGATGATCTATGGCACTGAGATCATGCAACCCATGGGCGTCCAGCTAACACGTGTTCGCGCGGGCTATGCCAATATGTTTTTGAGTAATCTGTTTGCGCAGACGTTTGCAGACCTCAGCGGTTGTACAGTTGAATTGTACAATACGGATGGTGCTCTGGGAGCTGCCAGGGGTGCGGGTTATGGCGCCAGACACTATGATAGTTTCCATGCCTGCTTCCGTGGTATGGAAATCATTCGCCAGGTAGACCCACGAACAAAAGAAATTAAGCGCATACGGGAGATTTATGAGAAATGGAAAAATGGATTATTTAATATAATAAAATAGAAACTGGTCATGAATATTATTAAAGGAAGCAGGGAATATTTTCCCGGCATCGGACAGATCAGGTTTGAAGGACGCGAATCTGATAACCCGCTTGCGTTTAAATGGTACGACGAAAATAAAATGATTGCAGGAAAAAAATTAATGGACCATGTAAAATTTGCCGTGGCTTACTGGCATAGCTTCTGTAACACAGGAGGAGATCCATTCGGTCCGGGTACCAAGCAATTTCCATGGAACCAATCTGCGGATTCGGTTCAGGCTGCAAAAGATAAGATGGATGCAGCATTTGAATTCATAACAAAACTGGGTGCGCCGTATTATTGCTTTCATGATATTGACTTTGTTGATGAGGGACCCTCGGCAGCGGAGTATGAAAAGAGGTTGCAGATCATGGTTGACTATGCAAAACAAAAGCAGGCTGCGAGTGGGGTGAAATTACTCTGGGGAACTGCCAATGTTTTTTCCAATCCCCGATACATGAATGGAGCGGCAACCAATCCTGATTTCGCGGCTTTGTCCTATGCCGGTCTGCAGATAAAGAACGCACTCGATGCTACCATTGCCCTGGGCGGCGAAAATTATGTCTTCTGGGGAGGACGGGAAGGTTATATGTCCCTGTTGAATACGGACATGAAAAGGGAGATAGAGCACCTCGGGCGATTTCTTGGTATGGCGCGGGACTACGCCAGGAAGCAGGGTTTCAAAGGAATATTTTTCATAGAACCCAAACCTTGCGAGCCCACCAAGCACCAATACGACTACGATTGTTCCACCGTTATCAGTTTTCTCCGGAAATTCTCACTTGACCGGGATTTCAAAATCAATATTGAAGTAAATCATGCCACACTTGCCGGTCATACTTTCCAGCACGAATTGCAGGTTGCTGCCGATGCCGGAATGCTCGGAAGTATTGATGCAAACCGCGGAGATCAGCAAAATGGATGGGATACTGATCAATTCCCAATGCACCTGAATGAATTGATTGAATCCATGCTCATCATCCTGGAAGCTGGCGGTCTTGGCGGCGGAGGCGTAAACTTTGACGCAAAAACCAGAAGGAACTCTACGGATCCGGAGGATCTTTTCCTCGCCCATATCGGTGGCATGGATACATTCGCAAGGGCCGTGATCACGGCAGACAATATTCTTCAACATTCTGCCTACAAAAAATTCAGGAAAGAAAGGTATTCGTCCTTTGATTCCGGTAAAGGAAAAGATTACGAAGCGGGAAAACTTACATTGGAAGATCTGCGCGAATTTGCCAGGTCCAATGGCGAACCCAAACAGACCAGCGGTAAACAGGAATGGCTGGAAAATATCATCAACCAGTATATCTGATTATTTGCAGGGATCGCCAAATGAAACATCCAGCTTTTCCTTAAACTGCGAATATAACCCGGGCTTAGGATCGCTTAATGTGGTCTTGGGTACAAGGATCCCCGCATAGTTGCGGCAACGGTCTATAAATGGCCAGAGGCCGCTCATATTAAGGCTGGTCACTATCCTGCCATCATCGCTGATCCAACAGCCCAGCCCGGTTTTAAGACCGGCAGATTCGTTCGGAACATATTTTACCGGAAGGGCAGCGAATTGCAGGCTTTCCATTTCATGTACCGATTTTTCACTGAGTACCTGCTTCCCTTCAAAATTTCCCTTATTCAAAATCATTCCCAGGAAATTTATGAAATCATTGGGCGTTGTTACGGCTCCATCCGCAGCATTAATGGCTCCTCCATTTTCATTGGTAAAACTGGTCCCACGCATCTTGCAGGGCCTCAATATTTTTTACTGAACGATGCGGTCAAAGGTTTTTTTTGTCACTACTTCCAGGACCCGCGCCGCAACGTCAGGCCCGATTTGAGAAAAAAATACTTCTGTTCCCGGATTGGTCTGAATTTCTCTTTTGGATGCAAAAGCGTCTACTTCTGCTTCAAGATCCGGATACTTGCTTTTTTGAAGCAGTTTGAGGGGGCCGGGAGGATCTGCATGAATGCCGGTGGTAAAAGTCAAACAATTCCGGATCGTGATATAGCTCTTCATATACTTCGCAAAAATGGGAATGTATTTGCTGACCTTATCGTCCAGCGAAATTTTTCCGGCATCCACATACGCCATTACCGCTGCGGCGGTGAGCCATTGACTGGCAATACCCGCAGCCGTCTGTGTTCTTCCATTGAAATCCCCGATATCTTTTTCAATCTCCTTTTTGTAAACCACTTTTCCTCCCTTATACGCGAGCGCCACCAGGCTATTTCCGAATAATTTTTGGTTTGCCTTAAGATACTCATCCGTTTCGGGAGAAGTCGACGGCAGGGTTTTGGATGATTGTGAAAAGGAGACCAGCCAGAATAACAGCAGGGAACAAATCAGGCTGAAGGGACGGCATGCGATTTTTATTTTATATGACAGAGTTTCAGGGAATTGGGATTGGATTAACATTTGAAACATAAACTTTGATTTTAAAATATATCCAATGAATTTAAACAACTTCACCATAAAAGCTTCCGAGTCGCTTCAGCAGGCCCAGCAACTGGCGTTTAATGGGCAGAATCCAACGATTGAAACGGAACACCTTATGAAAGCGTTGCTTGAACAGGAGGATTCCCCCGTAGAATATCTCCTGAAGAAAAATAATGTTACCATTAATCTGCTGGAGATAAAGCTAAACGACCTTATCGCCAAACTCCCAAAGGTTTCCGGAACCGATCCCGCCCAATCGCTTAGCAGGGAAGCCAATAACGTAGTACTCCGCGCGGGAGCAGTTTTGAAACAATTCGGCGATGAATTTATTACTCCGGAGCACCTCGTACTTGCCATTATTCAGGGAAATGATGCCACTGCAAAATTACTCAAGAATGCGGGCCTAACAGAAAAAGGCCTGATCAGTGCCGTTAAGGAATTGCGAAAGGGTTCAACTGTTTCTTCAAATACCCAGGAAACCCAGTTCAATACTTTAAATAAATATGCAAGAAACCTGAATGAACTTGCCAGGCAGGGTAAACTCGACCCTGTGATCGGCCGTGATGAAGAAATACGCAGGACCCTGCATATTCTTTCCCGCAGAAGTAAAAATAATCCGATCCTCGTAGGAGAACCCGGCGTGGGCAAGACAGCGATTGCAGAAGGACTCGCTCACAGAATCGTGAATGGGGATGTTCCGGAAAA
>PLEB01000398.1 GCA_003136915.1 Chitinophagaceae bacterium | reverse complement strand
TTAGATATCGCATTTTAACCCGACGGTCCTGTTCCCATTCTTCAATAGGCCATGATGCGTTGGCGATGGCATCCCCGAATTTTTTACATTGCAACACATCAGCTTCGGTTAAAATATATTTTCCCATGGTACGCAATCCAACTCTTATTCCAACCTGGGGGGCTATATGTAACAGGCTCGCTTTTTTAAAAAGAGGAACCTGTTTTATAAGGTACTCCGTCAATTCATGAATAAAAGAAAGTGCAGCAGTTTTCAGTTCATGTAAGTTCCCGGGAGTATGCGTGACGTCAAGCGGGATACCAATTTTAAAGCTCACGGAATTGTCTTTCAGAGATCCGGGAATGATGTAAACTCTGTCGAAATAATGCGGCAATTCCTTTTCGTTGATGGCCGATCTTAACGCCTTCATTAAAACAATTCCCAATACTGCCTCATTTGTTTCAAACACATTTTGCATGCTGAATACCTGCGCCGCTGCCTGGTACCTTACGCTTTCAATCAGGGGCAGATCAGCCAGTTGGCTCAGGAAACCATCTCCCGAACAATCAATGATAGAGCGTAATTCAAGCGGTATATATTCACCTTCTGCATTGATCGAAACAGATGCAATTTTCGCATCTCGTATTTGTATGTTATATAATTCAGCGTTAAGAAGAATCTTTACCTTATTTTCATTCAACAGAGCGGCGCAGTTTTTTTTGAATGCCTCAATATTGTAAGGCAGGAAATGTAAGCCGGATGAATTATGCATTGGCTCCGTTCCGGATTTTATTCTTAATCCTTCTGCAAAGTCTTTTGCGAAACGGCCCGCGATATATTCTGACGAATTCTTTTTACTGAATTTATATAACCCGCAAATGGTGCCAACTTCGGCGGCTGTGGCCATACCCCCCAAAAAAGAATTTCTTTCTATCAGTACTACCTGTAATCCAGCCTTAGCGGATGCCACAGCTGCTGCCACGCCGGAGGAGCCCCCGCCCAATACAACAACATCGGTATGTACTATTGCCTTCATCAGCTTTTTCCTAATAAAATATTTTTCAGATCCAGTTCAATCCAGTTAAGTTCTTCGTAATTGACAATATCCGGGGAGTAAGCGATATTTATATTTAGCGCCTCCCGGTGTTTCAGGAAGGAAAATGTTAGCCCAGGGGGAAATGTAGGAGAAGGGAAAATGGTGAGTCCACTGACCGTTTCCCCAAACAGCGTTTTTATATTATTGAAGGTTTCACCGGTAGAGGAATACAAGAAGCTTGCAAAGCTGCCCTTACCGCTCCTGTTCACTAAAAAGTAATAAAGCCGGAGAGGAATATGCCGCATCATATTAAGCAATATGCTGTATTTCTGCGGCATCTTATCTTTTATCTGTTCGGTCATTTGGGTGGAAAAGCAGGTTACGGTTTGTTTTACACTGGCAAAGGCTGTTACAGGAACGCGATAAAACAAAAAGGCGACTGTATTGGAAATGACCGGACCAAGAGACCCTTTTAGCCTGCCATCGTAAGGAACCGGTATCCACATAACTCCCGCTTTCTTTCTTTGCTTATTTATATTATTTACAGCATGGGCACTACAGGATAAATAGTACAGGTTAGCGCCAAATCTCGCCCCATTCTGAAAGGCTTGCTCATTGATTCTATTCGTTTCTTCTGCGGTAAAATGGATTATCCTGTTTTTAAATGCAACTGTACTTTCGCTGTTTTTGCGGGCTATGGAGGCGATGGGAGCTTTGGAGGATTTCTCAATGAATTTTTTGATCGTGTACATATTTTTTATGTACCTGAAAAGACCGGTCTTTTTTTCCCGGGCAGGGAAGAGTTGCTTAATCTGCTGATTGCTATGTCCGCTGCTCAGCTCGTTCAGGTGCTGGACAAGCATGCCGATCCCTCTTCCGTCCATCAGGATATGGTTCCAGGATAAAATGAATGACGTTTTGTTGCCGGGATAATAAACAAGATCAGCTTCCACAAATTGATTCCCATCCAGCGGTATATCCCTTTGTAAAATTATTTCCGGTATTTCATTCAGAACAGCATGGTGATATTCATTTATTACCATTTCATTTCCTTTGTCCTTGTAGCGCCAGCGGGGTTTGGCAAAGAACAGACCTTTTAGCAGTTTGACATTGCAGAGCCAGTATATCAATGGAGAATTGCCGAGGGTCTTTTTTATATTGGCAACGGACAATCTGGTATTAAAATAAAAGACAATGCGCATGACATTGCTGCCCGCATGATGAATATGCGCATGCTTATCCAATACCAAATGAAAGCAATCGGACCCGGTTAAAAGGACTTTTTCAGGAAGGCTTGTCTTGTCAAAGGTTCTCATTTTACAAAGCTGTTATACCAATAGTTTATTTACCAGCCGGGCTAATGAATTTAACGTTCTGAAATTTTCAGGTACCAACTGGTCGTCGGGAATGAGAATATTATAGTTTTGCTGAATAAAAAGCATGATCTCAACGATGGAAAAAGAGTCAATTCCTATGTTTTGTAAAATTGTATCCGCTTCCAGCATTATATCGCCGGCCAGGATATTGGTTTCAATGAATTTTTTTATTTCAGCTATAATGATATTTTCATCCATAATTCAAACCTTCCTTTTTATCTGGTTTGTAAATGATGCAATAGCCATCGTTGCAATAAAAAATACGAACAACTTCATTGCATCAGTAAGTATTGCCAATACGCCTGAGCCTCTTAAAAATAAATTATAATACCCATCCAATGACCAGTTCAGCGGGGAAACGGAGCTGATCGACCGCATAGATTCCGGCATTACGTAAGTAGGTACCCAAATACCGCCTAATGCGGATAATAAAAGAATGGAAAGCGATCCCATGATGGCCCCTTGCTGCTCTGTTGAGGCAAGTGTGCCGACCAATACACCGTAACCAGTTGCAGCTAATGCTGTGGCAATCGTAAGTATACTAATTCCCCAGAAACTATTTCCAAGTACAAGTGTAGGCAAGCCCAGCATGGGTAAAAAGTACAGGCCAACGGATATCATCAAAAGAAACTGAACCAGGCATACAACTACGTACACAATCAGCTTTCCGCCTGTTAATATCAGGTAGGAGGCGGGCATGGTACGCAGACGGAAAATACTCCCTTCACTTTTTTCTTTCATAATACTTCCGCAAAGCGGGATGGCGATAAAGAACATAGCGAAAATAGTCCATGCCGGTACGTTGTGTTGTACAGCATTGGGCATGATCATTTTTTCCGTTTTAGATGCGTAAATCTCTTTGTATTTTATAATCTGTGATTGGGCAAAAGCATTTTTTGGTCCGTGGGACTTATCAGGAATTATTTCGGCTATCTGCCGGGAAAATGATTCAAACATGATCTTTGTTTTGATTTCCGAAATAAATTCCCGGAGGCTGCTTAAAATTGCCGTGACAAAGGTTTTTTTAGCCACCGGGTCTATCAGAATATCAATCTCCGCGGAATCACTTCCTGAAGAATCATACGGAATGGTTTGCGTATCGATATTGATTGATTCTTTGATCAATTTAGTTACGTTCTTTCTTATGGCAGCGGTTGCACCTTCAGGGATAACAATACCGATCAAAAATTTTCCATCACTAACAGCCTGTTTGGCTGATTCCAAAGTTGCCGGTTTGCCATTAATTGAATCATTATATGAGCATAGGTCATTATTGCGCAAACCCTTTTCGATCAAAAAGCCCAGTGAATCTTTATCGTTGTTTACGAAAACAACCGGAATACCCTTTTCATTTAATGTTTTGAAAGCTCCATCCTGTATCAGGGTCATAACGAAGATGAGGACCATGGGCATGAGGAATAAGATGGACAAACCGGTCCTGTCCCGCACCAGCAGTAAATATTCTTTCCGAACGGATGCCAATAACTTGCTGATCATTAATCCCTTGGTTTTCTTTTGGTGAGTCGTAAAAACACGTCCTCCAGGTTGGCGGAACCCTTATGGGAAGAGATTAAGGCCGTGGGCGAATCTCCCGTTAATATTCTACCATGGTCAATAATTGAAACATAGGTACAGAAATTTTCCGCTTCCTCCATAAGATGCGAAGTATAGATAATCGTCGTCCCTGCTTTATTAAGTTCTTTCAAATGCGTGATAATGACATTGCGGCTCTGTACATCCACGCCAACGGTCGGCTCGTCCAGGAACAAAATTTTGGGTTGATGCAAAATGCCGGCAATTAAATTAATTCTTCGCTTCATGCCACCGGAAAAATCTGATACCAGGCGGTTAGACGCATCGGTCAGGTCGAGTTTTTCCAGCCAATAGGCTATTTTATATTTCAAGTCTTTTCCTTTCAAACCATACATATGACCATAAAAGTCAAGATTTTCTTTCGCCGTTAAACTGGAATAAAGGGCAATATCCTGCGGTACAATACCGACTATNNCTTGTGGGAGGAAATAACCCGCAAAGAATAGAAAGTGTGGTCGTTTTGCCGGCACCATTGGGTCCGAGCAAACCGAATATTTCATTGCGGTTGACCGTACAGGAAATATCTTTAACAGCATCTTCTGTAGCATTTTTAAACCTCTTTGTCAGGTGTTTTATTTCTATAATGGTGCTGGTATTCATTTGTCAGTGGTAAAAATAAAATAACTCCGATATCTATTTGCACAATTTATTTTGCCAGCGTTGCCGTGATTTTGGCCGACAACAAACATAATGGAATACTGGGCCCCGGGTGAACGCTTCCACCACAGAAATACAAGTTTTTGATCTCTTTCGAAAAATTAGCGTGACGCAAAAAAGCAGCATATTTATTATTGGAACTGTTGCCGTAAATGGCTCCAAAAGCGCTCGATGTGCGGCTTTCAATCACCCGGGGATCAAAAACCAGTTCGCTTTCGATAAGGGGTTCAATATCCGTTTTTAATACCCGGTTTATCTTTTTGATTATATTGGTTCTGGCATCCAGGATAAGTTTGTCCCAATCCTGACCGATATTGTTCGGTACATTGATAAAAGTGAACCAGTTTTCGCAACCTGCGGGAGCGTCTCCGGGTGTATGTTTGCTGGTTATGTTTAAATAAACGGTGGGATCGTCATGAATGGATTTCTTAGAAAAGATGGCATTAAACTCCTCTTCATAATGGTTACTGAATAAAATATTATGCAGGCCAAGCTGGCCGAACTCTTTTTTAATACCCCAGTAAAATATAATGCCTGAACTTGATTTGGGCTGGTTTAAGGTTTTAGTNNAATATCTCCCGCACAGGAGTAGAAAAAAGGAATTGCACACCAATATCCTTAGCTAGCCGCACCAAAGATTCTGTAATGCTGTACATGCCACCTACGGGGTAATAGGCGCCCTTCACGATCTCTACATAAGCAATCACGTTTAAAGTAGCAGGAGATAAATAAGGACTGGACCCATTGTACGTGGCATAGCGGTTAAAAACCTGTACCAGCCGGGGATCTGTAAAAGCTTTTTGATTTGCCCCATTCATAGTATCAAAAGCTCCGATTTTGCCAAAATTCAAAATGCCTCTTAAAGTTGGCCACGTAAAAAAGCTCTTTAGCTTGTGTAGCGAATTCTTTAAGAAAACGTCTTCTGTCAGGTTGTAAATGATTTCGGATTTATCCAGGTATTCTATGATATCCTCTTTAGCGTCCCTGCTGTTTGCAGCCATAACTGAAGCAAATTGCTCCTTGCCATGCCTTGCATGGAATACGCTCCCGTCTTCAAAGAAGTAACGATATACCGGATCAAGAGGTGAATAGTTAAAGTAATCACGCGGGTTTTTTCCAGACAGTTGAAATAATTCATCTACATATTCAGGCATCGTGAATACGGAGGGGCCCATATCAAAACGATAACCTTTGTTGTTTTCGGAAGACAACTTTCCGCCTGGAAAAGGATTGGCTTCGTATACGGTGACAGCGTAGCCTTTTTTATGCATGCGGATAGCAACCGCTATTCCCGACACGCCAGCGCCTATAACCGCGCATGATTTGCGACGCCCCCATTCGTCCCCTACAGTCATATCCATAATTACAGGATATTAAGCTGGCTCATTATGCCGGCTTTTGCTACAATATAGATTTTGCCATAGTTGGGTATACGTATACGTTGTTCGAGGATATTTGAAGGAGCGGTTTTCTTGATTTTATTAAAAAGAGATAAATAATATTTATAGGCTACGTAAACGCCAAACTTTGCTTTAACGGGCAACATGATGATGCCGCTGTAGGCATCTTTGAAATCTTTCTCTATATCAGCCTCGATTCCTTTTTTCATATTGGAAGTAAAATTTTTGAAGTCAATTTCCGGGAAATAGGTTCTGTTGAGTTCTTCATAATCGGTTTTCACGTCCCGTAAAAAATTAACTTTCTGAAAAGCGGCACCCAAAGATTGGGCGGAAGGTCTTAGTTTTTCATACATGATGCTATCGCCTTCACAGAAAACATACAGGCACATCAGCCCTACTACTTCGGCGCTTCCATAAATATATTCTTTATATCCATTGCCATTATAAAGCGTTTTACTCAAGTCCATTTCCATACTTTTAAAAAAAGCTTCGATTAGCTCCAGAGGAATAGAATAAGACTTGACCGTTTTCTGAAAACTGTGCAGAATAGGGTTTAAGCTGATTCCTCTTTCAATAGCTTTATAAGCTTCTTTTTTAAATTCAAACAGCAATTCTGCCTTGTTATAGTCATGGAAAGTATCAACAATTTCATCTGCAAAGCGTACAAACCCGTAAATATTAAAGATTGGGGTCCGAAATTCCGGATGTAATAATCTGATGGCGCTGCAAAATGAAGTGCTGTACTTTTGTGTAGTGGTCTTGCTGCACTGCTCGCAAAGTTCATGGAATAATGTTATCATATCCCTGGAAAGCTTTAAGGGTTAATTATAATAACAACGGTTTTGTTATAATAACCACGGTTTTGTTTTGTCTAATCAGATTTCAACGGGGTACTATGATTTATTTAAATATTTGATTGCTTCTTTTGCAACTACTTCACCACTTATCAAACTTGGAGGAACTCCTGGGCCGGGTATGGTCAATTGGCCCGTGTAAAATAGGTTTTTTATTTTATTACTCCTACAAGAAGGTTTTAAAACTGCTGTTTGCCTTAAAGTATTTGCAAGGCCATAGGCATTGCCTCTGAATGAATTGTAATCAATCATAAAGTTACTCACGGAATAGGTCTTTTTATAAACAATGGCATCCCTGACCAACTGCCCCGTCTTTTCTTCAAACCGGGAGAGTATTTTTTGAAAATAGGTTTCCCGTAATTCTTCCGTATCTCCTTGTAAACCAGCAGCAACGGGAATTAAAAAGAACAGATTTTCATGCCCGGCGGGCGCCACCGTTTTATCGGTTACCGATGGTGAACATACATAAAATAAAGGATCTGCAGGCCATTTCCCGGTTATGTATATTTCCTTGCCATGTTTGTTAAAATCAGTGTCGAAAAATAAGGAATGATGCTGAATATCCTTCAATTTCCTGTTTAGTCCTACGAAATATAGCAGGCAACTGGGTGCCATTACCCTGGAGTCCCAATACTTTTTACTATACGATCTGTTTTCCTTTGAGAGCAAATTCATTTCCAGGTAATGATAGTCTGCGGCACCGATCACTACATCCGCTTCGTAAAAATACTCTTCAGATAATAAGTCATTTGCGACAACCGTATTTGCCTTTCCGTTTGCCACTTTTATTTCGCTTACATCCATGTTAAATAGCAATTTTACTCCTAATTCTTTTGCCAGCGAATGCATTCCTTCTACCACTTTGTACATACCACCCTGAGGATACCAGGTCCCCAATTTTATATCAGCATAGTTCATCAGGCTGTATAAAGCTGGCGTATCCTTGGCCAAAGCTCCCAAAAACAGGATTGGAAATTCCATTAACTGCTGCAAATGGGTGTTTTTAAAATACTTACCAACATGTTTTTTCATGGATGTAAACACATCCAGTTTAAAAACCCCCCTTAAGAGGTCCATATCCAGGAACTCCGACATCGATAACCCGGGCTTATATACCAGCTTGTTTATTCCTACTTTATATTTATACTCAGCCTCTTTCATAAATTGATCCAGGCGCCCGGCGCTTCCTGCTTCTATGCTTTCAAATAGCTTACTTAATTCCGTATAGTCTGAAGGAATGTCCATCT
>PLEB01000024.1 GCA_003136915.1 Chitinophagaceae bacterium | reverse complement strand
ATACATAATTTTTCCTGCTACGGGCAAAAGGAATTCTATATTTTCCGGCACATCAATACCTCGGCCGGTTTAGCCAGTGACGCCGTTATCAGCATCACCCAGGATGACAAAGGATTTATTTGGATTGCAACAACCAATGGGGTGCAAAAATATGATGGCAACTCATTTACCGGTTATCATCACGATCCTTATGATCCCAAAAGCATCAGTTCGGACAATGCCGGTTTCCTTCTAAAAGACCGTGAAGATAATATCTGGATTGCAAGTTCATTTTCCGGATTCAACATATTAAACCCATCAACCGGTAAGTGTATCCGAATCTCGGATTTTAAAGACTCCTCCCTTCGAAACCTGGATAACAGCAGGTGTGCCTGTCTGGATGCTCAGGGAAACACCTGGCTTATGGCCCTCAATACTGTGGCCAAATATGATGTGGTGCATCATCAATTGGTTTCCTATGATTATTTATTGCCAAAGGATAAAAACATTGGGATGACTAAAACGATTCTCTGTGATCCCCGCACAGGTAATTTATGGATCAACAGTTATCAATATGGAATTTGCATGTTAGATCCGAAAAGAAATATTTTTTATAACAAGACCTTCAACCCGGAAAATATACCAGTATTTAATTTGGTCAATGATCCGGGTACGCTTTACCTCGACAAGGAAAATAATCTTTGGATTAACAGTTATTCCGGTAAATTATACCGGTACAATTTAAATACTCATCTGAGCAAGGAGTATTTTTTCAGGGATCTTGTGGATCCATCCAGGGTAAGTAAAAATATCCCGATAGATTGTATGATGCAGGATAGAAAGGGCACGATCTGGATGGGCGCAAGGAAAAACGGGTTGTTGGAATATTCCCCGCAGACGGACTCATTCCGGTCAATTCCGCGAAATCAACAGACACCGGGTAGTCTGGATTATGATGAATACATAAGCTGCCTATACGAGGATAGGGATGGAAACATATGGATTGGATCCGATAAGGGAATATCCGTTTTTAATCCCTACAGGCAACAATTTCATTCCGTTTACCTCCCCGCCACTAAAAATGAAGCCGCCAATACGACCCCGGTTTTAAATTTCCTTCAAACAAAAAACAATGATATTTGGGTAGCTACCTTCGGAGAGGGGATCCAGGTTTTTGATGATCAATTGCAATATAAAACGAACTATTCCTATAATGCAAATTATCTGCACAGCATGGGAGAACCCGGTAACCGGGTCTGGTCTATTCTCAGCCAACCGGATGGTAAAATCTTCATAGGCTGGCAACACGGCTGGCTAACCATCCTTGATCCGGCCAATGGAAAATTAATAAATTCGCAACCCAAATCTTTAGATAGTGCCACGATCATAAACATGGTTTTGGATAGTGCTAAAAATACATGGCTCGCTGTATATACTGGCATAGCAAAATGGGATCATGAAAAAAATATTTTCATAAAATATCCGGGCCTGCTTTCATTGCGCGGCAATACGGAAAACGAGGTATTTGATATTTTGGTAGACAAAGAGCAAAATCTTTGGTTGGCAACGCTGACAAACGGACTTCAGGAATTTGATTCCAGATCCGGCCGTTTCATCAAAATGTATCTTCCGGAAATGAACAACCCCAACAGCATTTCCAACAATTCTGTTCAATGTATAATAAAAGTAAATGACAGCTTGTTTGCCCTGGGCACCAGCACCGGCGGCATCAATCTCTTTGACAGGAATACCCAACGATTTTCTTACATAACCACCCGGGAAGGCCTGCCGAGCAATAACATAACGGCACTCTATTTTCAGGCACCCCATGATCTTTGGGTAGCTACCAGTCAGGGGCTTTGCAAAGTGAATTTGGAAGACAATAATGTTATTCACTATGGATTGGAAGATGGGATATTCAAAAATAGTTTTACTGATTGCTCACGATTTTACAAAACAAAGGATGGCAGTTTATTGATAGGAAGTGATGGAGGCTTTATTAGATTTAAACCAGATAACATTGGCAGCAAAGTTCCTCCGAACAATGTTACCATAACCGGGTTCAAGATTTATGACCAGTCTTTGCTGGTTGATTCCCTGCTCGGCAAATCATCAACCATCGAGCTTTCCTACGGGCAGAATTTTATTACTTTGGAATTTGCCTCGCTCAGTTTCCTGGAACCGCAACGTATCAACTACTATTACCAGTTGAAAGGAGTAGATAAGGGCTGGGTAAATGCAGGTAAGCAAAGGTTTNNTTGCTGCTTATGCCAATCTTTCTCCGGGTAATTACACATTCAGTGTGAGATGTGAAAACAGGGATGGGATATCCAGTCAAAAAATAACTTCCTTGTTTTTTATCATTCATCCGTCTTTCTGGCAAACATGGTGGTTCAAATGCATGCTGGTTGCCGCCATGCTGGTGCTTTTGTATGGTTTGTACAGGTTCCGGATCAATCAACTGCTGAAGTTACAGGCGATGCGAAATGAAATTTCAAAGGACTTGCATGACGACCTGGGAGCCACATTGGGCAGCATCAGCATACTGAGCGAAGTGGCCAAAACTAAAATGAAATCCGGCCTGCAGGACCAGACTTTTTCGCTATTGACGAAGATCAGCAACCATTCCCAGGAAATGGTGGAAAAGATGAGTGATATTGTCTGGGCAATCAATCCAAGAAATGAAAGCGTTGAAAAAATTATACAACGACTTACTAATTTCGGCCAGGTGACCTGTGCGTCAAAAGAAATAGCGTTGGATTTTAAAACAGATGCTGCTTCAATTGACCTTGCTCTGCCTATGGAGGCAATAAAAAATATTTATCTTATTGTAAAGGAGGCCATGAACAATGCCATTAAACATTCGGCCTGCCAGCACCTTACCGTAGCGTTCAAATCTGTTTCCACAGGCTTGGAAATATCAATTGCTGATGATGGAACAGGCTTTGATCAGCTATTGGTTAAAAACGGAAATGGTTTATTCAATATGGAATCCAGAGTAAAAGAAATGAAAGGCAGCATTTCCATCCATTCAGGAAATAACAATACCGTCGTGGCTTTGAGAATCCCCATCACCTGAATTCGGTATTTTTACCCCGGCACTGGTGCTTATCTTTATGCTCCCATGAATGTTAAGGTGGTGATATTTGAAGACAATGCGAAGCTCCTGGAGGCATTTTCAATTTTGGTAAATGGATTACCCGGCCTCGAACTCACGGGCGCCTATTTAAATACCAGGGATATAATCCCTCATTTAAAAAAAAATACTCCGGATATCGTACTTATGGATATAGGGATCTCTCCCATCAATGGCATTGACGCCACAAAATTGATTATAGAAAATTATCCGGATGTGAAAATCCTTATCCAGACTATCTTTGAAGATGATGACAAAGTGTTTGCGGCTATCTGCGCAGGCGCTTCAGGATATGTACTGAAAAGTTACCTTCCCCATGCACTGCTGGCTTCTATTACCGAACTGACAACAGGAGGATCGCCTATGTCGCCAACTATAGCCGGTAAAATACTTAAACTTTTCAGAGATCATTTTCATAAAGCCAAGCTGGTTGAAAATTATAACCTGAGTAAGCGTGAAACGGAAATCCTGAAATATTTGGTAGAGGGGGGAAGTTATAAAATAGTCGCCCAAAAATGCGGCATTGCATTTGAAACCGTTAAAACGCATATCAAAAGGATATACGAGAAATTGCATGTAGCCAGTATGTCAGGTGCAGTAGCCAAAGCCATCCGTGAAAAGCTCACTTAAGGAAAGTTGGCTTTTCCCGTATTTGCATTTGAAAGATTTTACAGTTTTAAAATCTTAGATGATACATGATGATCTGATCCCCAGTCAACTATTAATTCGTAGGTTCCCTGGGCCAGGTTAGAAAGGTCCAGGCTATACTGGTTGTTGCCTTCCGACAGAGAAGTCTTTTTCAACAAAACAAGCGTTCCCCTGGCATCATAGACCATCATATTTACGCTGGCGATATTTTCGCTTGAAATACTTATCCATACAGTACTGCTAACCGGATTGGGCCAGACCGCGAAGGCATCATTGACGCCGCAGGAGGAACCGATCACCTGGGTATAGCTTACCCGATTATCCAGGTCATATTCCGCTATCCGGTATAAATTAGTGCCCGCTAAAGGATTATAATCGGTAAAGAAATAGCTGTTTTCGATACTGCTGTTTCCCGCTGCCGGAACAGAGCCGATCACCTGCCACTGACTATTATTTCCACTTCTTTCAATGTTAAATACGCTTGAATTTGACTGCTGGGCTGTTGCCCATTCAATATTGACCTGGCCCGATGTGCAACTGGCATTGAAGAAAATATAGGTAACTGGTAAGGGAATCCCGGATGCCGAGGATAAGGTCCATCTGGAAAAAGAGTTTATTCCTGTGAGATCCACATAGTGCAAAGTAGTATCACGGTCTGTAAAACCGAGATTTGCCCAGTTGATATTGTCCGGACTGCTCCACACCTGCAGGGAATTTGGATCAAATCCGTTGAGTTCGGCATCAAAATACTGTTGCCGCAAACCAGCATTCAAATTGGCATCATTTGTTGGTGTAATATCAAAATAGCGAAGTATAGTTGTGCCGGTTCCCCCAATAACCTGAGCTTGATGCCCCCTGCTGATGGTAGTAATGCCTAAGTCTCCTGAAGAAGTAATGATCGCACCCAGGTTTCCCGGATTCACCAGAGAGGGCGCATTCAGCGTGGCTGTAGCAATAACTTTTCCTCCTGAAGGGCCAATGACCCTGCTGCTCTCGCTTTCACCCATCAACAGGCCGGTGCTGCCGAGGTTAAGATTGTTGCCATTCAGGTCCAGCAGACCTGAAGTAAACCCGACCTGTGAAATAACATTGATATCGTGTTGCAAACTAAGCGTATTACCCGTGCCTGTTGCAACTACCAGTTTATCAAAAATAGGCAGGGCGCTGCCGGAAATAGAGGTTGCCAAATTTCCGGTAAACATATAAGTTCCATCGCCAGCAGTTTGTTGAAGGGTTCCGTCAACGATGAGATTGGTATTGTTTAAATTAACCACAAC
>PLEB01000318.1 GCA_003136915.1 Chitinophagaceae bacterium | reverse complement strand
TATATATGACCAAGGATTTCACTTTCTCAAATAATTTGATCCTGGTACTGGAAATTGTAGTAACCATTATCACATTCCTTCTGTTGAGGTACAGCCGCCTTCCGTCTCCGGTAATCGTTTTTATCTGCTTAATGCTCGGATGGTTCATTTAAATGACCGCGTTTATTAACTCCGGAATTCGTAAACCAAAGCCCGGAGGGAAGGTTACATTTGTTCCCTAATTTTCCGCCTAACCCGGATTGGTCCCTATTGAATAAAAGAAAAATACATATCGGCCTTGTTGGCAACCCGAACAGCGGGAAAAGCTCTCTTTTTAACGCCCTCACCGGACTAAACCAGAAAGTCGGCAATTTCCCTGGTGTTACGATTGACAAAAAAACCGGATCCAGCGTTTTGTCGCCTGGAAACTCCGCCAGCATCGTCGATCTGCCCGGAACATACAGTCTTTACCCCAAGCGCTCGGACGAATGGGTTACTTATAAAGTGCTGCTCAACCAGGATGATGACCTAAAAGTAGATATGGTGATCCTGCTGGTGGACGCCAGCAACCTCAAAAGAAATCTATTATTCTCTTCCCAGATCATCGATCTGAAAATTCCGGTAGTGATCGCGCTGACGATGATGGATATCGCCGGAAAAAAAGGAATTGAGATCGATGTGCCCGGGCTTGAAAGAGAACTTGGCGTGCCCGTAGTTCCTGTCAACCCCCGCAAGAACAAGGGCATCCTGCAGCTGAAGAAAGTTATTGCCCAGCGTGCGCTGCAATTGACCCAGGCTCCCATACGCGATTTTATTTCGAACCGGGCCCTGGCAAACGATGCTGTCTCCCAACTCAAACAGGTGTTTCCGGATATCAGCGACTATACCGCACTGCACTATCTTATTAATCACGAAGGTTTACATTTCGATTCCCATACCCACAACCGGATAGAGGGCATCGAAGATGTCAATCAGTTCAATCATACCCGCGTTCAGGCAGAGGAGATCATGCAACGCTACGCCCGTATCAAACAGGTGATGCAGCTGACGACTTCCGAACCGGATCCACTGCAAAAAACCTTGTTCACCGAGAAGCTCGATAATATCCTCATGCACCGGGTATGGGGTTACCTGATCCTGCTCGTGGTATTATTTCTTCTTTTCCAAAGCGTATTCTGGCTTGCCAAGTTTCCGATGGACGGGCTCGACTGGAGCTTCACCAAATTAAGTACCTGGATCTCGGCCCAGCTGCCCGATGGATGGTTCCGCGACCTGATGGTGAATGGTTTGCTGGCCGGACTCAGTGGCATCCTGGTTTTTATTCCGCAGATCATGATCCTGTTCGGACTCATCACCGTGCTGGAAGATTCCGGATACATGGCACGCATCAGCTTCCTAACGGATAAGCTTATGCGAAAAGTAGGATTGAATGGCAAAAGCGTAATGCCCATGATCAGCGGCTATGCCTGCGCT
This sequence comes from Chitinophagaceae bacterium, assembly GCA_003136915.1. GTDB lineage: Bacteria > Bacteroidota > Bacteroidia > Chitinophagales > Chitinophagaceae > Puia. The sequence continues at coordinate 1,067 of PLEB01000318.1, read as the reverse complement.
GTGCCAGCCATCATGAGTGCGCGAAGTATTGAAAATAGAAAAGAGCGTTTACTCACCATTCTCGTAACACCACTGATGAGCTGCAGTGCGCGCCTGCCGGTATATACTATGCTGATCGCCCTGGTGGTACCCAATCACAGGTTGTTGGGATTCTTTAACGAGCAGGGATTGGTGATGATGGGATTGTATTTAATGGGCACGGTTGCGGCCCTGGTGGTTTCCTATATCGCCAAACGATTTATTCACTCCACGGAGAAAAGTTTTTTCATCCTGGAACTTCCCGTATACCGTGCGCCACGTTGGAAAAACGTTGCCGTTACGATGGTGAGCAAAGCCAAAATATTTGTGCGTGATGCGGGAAAAGTAATCATTGTAATTAGCATGATCCTCTGGGGGCTCAGCTCTTACGGTCCGCCTGCCCGCATGCGCGCCGTTGCCCTGCAATACAACGCACCTTCGCAAGCAAAGGCAAAAAGCGCTGCCCATCTCGAAAATTCCTATGCCGGAATTCTGGGAAGAACCATCGAACCGGTGATCAAACCCCTGGGCTATGATTGGAAGATCGGCATTGCGCTCATTACGTCATTTGCGGCACGCGAGGTATTTATCGGGACCATGGCTACTTTATATAGTGTGGAAGGAGGAAAAAATGCAAACCCGCAAACCCTGCGTGAGCGCATGGATTCCGCAAGAACGGACGACGGTGCCAAAGTGTACACCCTTGCCACCGGCGTCTCCCTCATGATCTTTTATGCCTTTGCCATGCAGTGCATGAGCACTCTTGCCGTCGTCAAGCGCGAAACCCGCGGATGGAAATGGCCGATTATTCAGGTGATTTATATGACGGGCCTGGCGTATTTGATGAGCTTGATGGCTTATCAGCTTTTGAAGTAGTTGACGGTTGACAGTTGACGGACTTTAGGTGGAAATTCATGCTCCAATTTTTACTTTTTAATTTTTACTTTTTAATTTTAAATTGTATCAAAACCGAACACTCCCCTGTATCAATAATGACACGCATTTCTCCCCTGCGCCCGCTTCCAGGCTGAAAATCAGCTTTATTTTTC
>PLEB01000346.1 GCA_003136915.1 Chitinophagaceae bacterium | reverse complement strand
ATAAATCCTTGTCAGAAATTTCATTCCCGAATTCTATGACTCTTAATTTTTACTTTTTACTTTTTAATTTTTAATTTTTAATTTATTCAAATAATCTCAAAATACCTTCTATACTCCCAATCTGTTACAGCCTTCAAATGCTGATTCCATTCCCACTCCCGCGTGGAAACAAAATGGTCAATGAAGTTTTCACTAAATAAGGATCTGGCCACAGCCGAATGTTTCATTTTTTGGGTAGCTTCATCCAATGTCCGCGGAAGATGGTCGTTGGAAGAATTCCGGTAGCCGTTCCCGATAGTTGGGGCTTGCTGTAACTCAAGCCGGTTTTTGATTCCATATAAGCCTGATGAAAGGGCTGCAGCCATTGCCAGGTATGGATTGGTATCGGCACCAACAACCCTTGTTTCCAGCCGGGTGGAATGCTCCGAATCATTTAAAACGCGAAGGGCTACCGTCCGGTTGTCGAAGCCCCAGCTCAGCGTTGTTGGGGCCCACCCCCCTTCTACCAGACGTTTGTAACTGTTGACCGTAGGGGCGTACAGGGGCAAAATATCCGGCAGGCAAAACAGCTGCCCTGCAATATATTGTTTCATGCACTCGCTGATCTTTTCCGGATCCTCTGCGTCATGAAATAGGTTTTTCTTCGATGCTTTATCCCAAAGACTCTGGTGAATATGACCTCCGCATCCGGGAAGGTTTTCGCTGATCTTTGCCATGAAGGTTGCCATGATCCCGTGCCGGTAAGCAATTTCCTTAACTGCGGTCTTAAATAATATAGCCCGATCGCCTGCTTCAAGTATCGGGGCATACAGGATTGCTGCTTCGTAGGTACCCGGACCGGTTTCTGTATGAATCCCTTCCAATGGCACATCAAATTTCTTCAGCAGTTCAAATAAATCAGTGAAATAATCATTCTTCAGGCTTGCGCGCAAAATGGAATACCCGAACATGCCCGGTGTAAGCGGAACAAGGTTCTTGTACTGCTTTTCAGCCGCGCTCCGTGGTGTTTCTGCAAAATTGAACCATTCAAATTCCTGAGCAGCATAAGGCGTGAATCCGAGCTCCGTTGCTTCGGCCAGAATTCTTTTTAGCAATTGGCGGGGACAAACAGCAGCTGCATTTTTCTCTCCAACGCTCATTTCCCCAAGAAAAAAAGGAAGTCCGTCTTCCCAGGGAATTTTGCGGAACGTGTTAAAATCAATCCTTGTGGCTGCATCCGGGTAACCGGTATGCCATCCGGTAAACTTTACATTATTGTAGGCTGCATCTGCCATGTCCCAGCCAAAGATGACATCACAAAAATGGCTGTCCTTTTCAACCAGTGAAAGAAATTTTTCCGTGGCGATATATTTGCCTCTTAATACGCCATCTGTATCGCTGTATGCAATTTTAACCATTCCGGAAGGATGCGTCTTTACATATTGTATGATTTCTTTCAGATCCATGAGATGATGTTTAACTAAAAATGGGGCCGCGTTTTTCTTTATAAAATAATTTGAACACGATATAACAACCTGCCAGCAATCCACAGTAAATCACTGCCAATTTAAAATTATAGATGGTCATGGCAATAAAAGAGATCAGCGCAATGCCCAGGGCAACCACCGGAGCAGCCGGATACAGGGGAACTCTGAAAGGACGACTCAGTCCCGGCTCGCTTTTCCGCAACATAAGCAGGGAAACCATGGACAAAATATATAATGTAAGTGCCCCAAATACGGAAATGGTAATGATCTCATCGGTTTTACCAGTGCACAAAGCAATGATGCCGATTAGCATATTGATGAATAAAGCGTTTACGGGCGTTTGAAAACGCGCATGGATCCTGCCGATCCAGGGTGGTGCAAAACGCACGCGGCCGAATTCGAAACTGGATCTGCCCGCGGCCAGGATAATTCCGTGAAAAGAAGCGATCAGGCCAAGCAATCCGACCGTGATCAGCAGGTGGTAAAAAAAATGATTGTTCGTTACAACATGGGACAATGCCAGCGGCAAGGGCGAATCCGAACTTGTACCATCCGCTTTATAAACAACAGCCTCCCATCCGGCAACGCCGACCGATCCGGCAAAAGTAAGCACGCACAAGATCACCAATGTAAAAATAGCAGAGCCAAAGCCGATCAGAATTGTTCTTTGCGGGTTCAGTGTTTCCTCCGCTACATTGGCTACACCTTCAATGCCCAAAAAAAACCAAATGGCAAATGGAAGCGATGCAAATACGCCTGCCCACCGCTGAGGAAATGCGTGCTGTTGCAGATGCGGTATTGTAAAATGAGGGAGCGTAATTCCGGCAAACAATAACAATTCTCCCACGGCAAGGATAGTGATGAGGAGCTCGAAAGAAGCAGCTGCCTTTACACCATAAATATTCAATGCTGTAAAGACCAGGTAAACAAAAATGGCTATGCCCAGCACAGGCAACTGTGGGAAAAACAAATTGAAATATGCACCGATGGCAAAAGCAATCGCAGGAGGCGCAAAGATGAATTCGATATTTTGCGCCATACCTGTCAGAAAGCCCAGGTCCTTTCCCAGTGCGCGGCTCGCATAATCAAATGCGCCGCCGGCTTTGGGAATCGAGCACGCCAATTCTGCATAGCTGAATGTGAAAGCAACGTACATGATAATGATAAAGAAAGTGGCAATGGCTAAACCCAGGGTTCCTCCTTTTTCAAGACCCAGATTCCAGCCGAAATACATTCCGGAGATAACATAGCCTACACCAAGGCCCCAAAGCATGGTGGAATTAAGAGTTCGTTTTAATCCAATAGCGGGCTGGTCCAGGCAATAAGTTTAACCACAATATAGGGCATAAAAACAGGTTTCCGGCGAACCGGCCCCCGGCTAAGAACAAGTGGCAAAGCAGGCATTCCCGGAACACACATCGAACAAAAAATAATCGCTTAAATTCGTGCAAATTTCCGACAATGAATCTTCACGAATACCAGGCTAAGGAATTGCTCAAAAAATATCATGTTCCCGTTCAGGAAGGCATACCCGTGGATTCAGCCAATGCAGCAGAAGAGGCGTATAAACAAATTAAGGTGCAGAGTGGTAATTCGTTTGCTGTGGTAAAGGCGCAGATCCATGCGGGCGGTCGTGGAAAAGGCAAAATCCGGGGTACAGAGCAGCGGGGTGTGGCTGTGGCAAAAAATGCAGAGGATGTCCGCAATTTTGCTTCCAATATTCTAGGCGGCACACTGGTTACGATCCAAACCGGTGAAGCAGGAAAAGTTGTTCATAAAGTTCTCGTGGCCCAGGATGTTTATTATCCGGGAGCCAACCCGGTAAAAGAATTTTATCTCTCCATATTACTCGACCGGGGCAAAGGGCAGAATGTAATCATGTACAGCACCGAAGGCGGAATTGATATTGAAGAGGTTGCCCATAAAACACCTGATAAGATTTATAAGGAATGGGTATTCCCCGGCGGGGGCCTTCAGGCCTTCCAGGCGCGAAAGATTGCATTTAACCTGGGGCTTTCAGGAGAAGCATTTAAGAATTGTTCCAGGTTTGTTACCAATCTTTACGATGCATATGTGGGATTGGATTGCAGCATGCTTGAAATTAATCCCCTGTTCAAGACGAGTGATGAGAAGATCATTGCCGTGGATTGCAAAATGAATCTGGACGACAATGCCCTTATGCGGCATCCCGACCTGGAAGCATTGCGGGATATCAGTGAAGAAGATCCGACGGAGGTGGAAGCAGGAAAATATAACCTGAATTTTGTAAAGCTCGATGGAAATGTAGGCTGCATGGTGAATGGAGCCGGCCTGGCCATGGCTACTATGGACATGATCAAGCTAAGTGGTGGTGAACCTGCAAATTTCCTGGATGTTGGCGGAAGCGCGAATGCACAGACTGTTGAAGCCGGATTCCGGATTATTTTAAAAGATCCAAAAGTAAAGGCCATCCTCATAAATATATTTGGTGGTATTGTCCGTTGTGATCGTGTTGCCCAGGGAGTTATTGATGCGTATCATTCCATTGGCACCATCAAAGTACCGATCATTGTACGGCTTCAGGGAACCAATGCGGAAGAAGCAAAAAAACTAATTGAGGAGAGCGGGCTTAAAGTCCAATCCGCCATTTTGCTGAGTGAAGCGGCTGCCCTGGTTAATAAAGCAGTGGCCTAGAAATGCAGTCTAATTGTTTTTCTTAAAAAGCATATAATCCTGTTTGTAAACGATTACCGCATTTTTATCGAATACGGCCGGAAGATCTTTTTCACCATCCGGAGCGTATCGTTTCAAGAAAGTATATTTTTTAGAAAGAACGGAATCTTTACGGATCATTCCCAGATATACTGAATCAGTGTATAAGTAAAGATAGTCAGGCAAAATGGAGATTATCCTGTCATGCGCATTCTTAAACTTGCTCGCCTGCGGCGTAACCAGCATTTGATTATCGTAAATATATCCGCCGGAGTAATAACCCAACGCGCCGATATCATCCGCAAAGAAGATTTTATTTCGGTTGTCCATCCTCTCGAAGTCTTTTTTTAATCCCCCATATACATTGACCTCAATTCCGCTTCTTCCCGTTTTATAAAGAATAATAATCCAGCCGAAAACAGAAAACAGGGGAAGTGCCATCAGCCACCTATACCTCGAAAGATCAAGTCTTAAGGTCGCAGCAATATCAACAATGGCCATGCTGGCAAAAATCAGCTGAACCACTTCGACAGAATAAATATACCAGGTCCATATCAAGGGCCCCCGCAGAAAATATGCGCCTGCATAGCATATCATCCAGATGCCTGCGACCAAAAGGTATTGCTTAGTCGGCAGCCTTTTGATAATGCCATAAACTGCCAGTGGAAAAATCAGGTAATTGAAAGGATGCCTGAAGAATATGCTATTCACAAGATTGGAAATCGGATTCCGGCCCGTTGCGCTTTTGGCTATTACCGACTGTGGAAGTACCTGTCCGTAGTAAATGTAAATTATGTAAAGGGGAATTGCTAATAATATAAAGGATAGAATGATATATTTCCACGGAATCCTTTTTGTTTTCGCGATCTCGTAGCAACCCATGACAAAAAGCAGGATAAGGGCTTCCGGCCTCAGAAAATAGATGAGGGAAAGTAGACCGAAAGCCAGACCCTTTTTTTGATTCAAATAAAGGACAATTCCGAGCAATGAAAGGAATAAAAACAGGTTGGCTTCCATTCCTCCCACACTTATTCGATTTACGATCGGGTCAAAAGCAAAGAATGTGCTAAAAATGATCAGCGTGGTCTTGCTTCCGGATAAAAAGAACCGGTAGACCAGGTAAAGTGTTCCCAGGTCACAGAGTAAATTAAAAACAACAAAAAATTTCGCAGCGGCAATAGAGAAAAATAACGGAATGATCGAAAGAATGGCAAATAAAGGGGCTGTTGTGCCCATGATTTTTTCATGCAGATTATAAACCAGGCCATCACCATTTATNNTATCAAGTGCTCTCCATAACGGAACGTAATAAAAGCATCATCAAAAGTCGGCAAAATATAAGCTGCCAGAATGCGGCAAAAAACAATGGTCAAACAAGCAAGCCAGAAGTTTTTTATATTCATAGAAGGCTTAAAGTGTCCCTGATCCTTGATTGCTAATGTACATTTTTTCCGGTTAGAATTTAGCAGGGATCAAATAAACAGTGCTTATTATTTCCCCGATATTGTCAACTGAAGGTGCCCGGACTTAACCCTTTATGATATGTGCCGGAAGGCGTTTCCCCAGAATTTCTACTTTCACCCTAACGAGACCGAGACCAATGTAATGAAGACGATGGGCAGCTGAGCGGCTTAAATCTATCAGGCGCGGGTTGCGCGGATGCATCCGGTCGTTGATGCGCAATACGATCCATTTTTTATTTTTCAAATTGGTTATCCGAACCCAATTATTGAGGGGAATGATATTACTGGCTGCAGAAAGCTTATTCTGGCTGAATATTTCGCCCGTAGCTGTCTTTCTCCCCTCAAACTTATTTGCATAGAAACTGGCTGTTCCGTAGTGCGTGGGAAGATTTTCTTCAACATGCCGTTTGGAGGCGGGTTTCGCAGGCTTTACCGAAGGGGGTGGGGCATGCAGATTTTGCTGCCCCCGCGCCTGGTGCGCAGCGCCGAAAAGAGCCAGCAGGAAAAGGATTTTTTTCATGAGGAATGTTTTGAGGATTTATCAACCATCAACCTCTATTCAACGGTCTTTCTTGTAAAATATTTCTGGCTCAGATAACGGTCCTCGTCATATATATCATCGTAAAACCTGATCATGCCGCCCTTCCCTTCACAGGTAAAATACCGGATAAACAAGGGAAGTTTGTGAAAGCCGGTTATCACGTGCTTTTCCTTTCGGGTAATCCAGGCTTTCAGCGTATCTGTGGGATATTTCAGCGTGTCGTTCCTGACCATGAAATTGGCAAATTTTCGCCATTCTTTTACCCGCACACATCCATGGCTTATGGCACGATAGGGCTTGCCGA
>PLEB01000115.1 GCA_003136915.1 Chitinophagaceae bacterium | reverse complement strand
TGGTGAGCCATTACCTCACCAACTAGCTAATCATCCGCATACTCATCTATAACCGCCGGAGCTTTAATAATAAACTGATGCCAGCTCACTATGTTATGGAGTATTAATCCGAATTTCTCCTTGCTATCCTCCAGTTATAGGTAGATTGTATACGTGTTACGCACCCGTGCGCCGGTCGCCACCCAGTATTGCTACCTGTGCTGCCCCTCGACTTGCATGTATTAGGCCTGCCGCTAGCGTTCATCCTGAGCCAGGATCAAACTCTCCATTGTAAATGAATTGTTGATCTGACTTTAATCTCTTTTGGAAATTAACGTCTTTATCGAATGTATTTGCTAAATAAACCTTACTCTGACCGGTTTTAAAAAACCGGAAAAAGTTGCTGTTGCTTCCATACTTTCAAAGAGCTTCCGGCGTTATCGCCTGCCCGTTTTTTGAACGGGAGTGCAAAGGTAAGCGCCTTTATCTATTCAACCAATTTTTTTCTACAATGAACAGGAGAAAAATTTGATAACCAACGTTGTCTGAAGAACTGTTTATTTGGAAACGGAGGGCAAAAGTACAATCTTAATCCTTTCCGGTGAAACTTTTTTGCCGAATACTTATTCACATCATTTACCCTCCAAGTAATGTGGAAATATGAAAATGTGAAAATGTGAAAATTTAGTGCCACATTTTCACATTTCCACCACATTACCACATTTTCACATTATCCCTCCCGGGTATTGAACACTCACCAGAAACAGTCCCTTCGCAGGGACGTTGAAGTTCACCTTGCTGCTGTCTTTTTCCTCAACGATTTTTTCAAAGTCCTCTATCGAAATAATCCCGCGACCCACCAGCAGCATCGTTCCCGTCAACCCACGGACCATGCCCCTTAAAAAACGGTTGGCACGGATATGATAAATATGACAATCCCCCTCCTCCCTCCATCCGCTTTCGAATACAGTGCAACGAAAATGCTTTACCTGGGTCCGGCGCTTAGAAAAACTCGAGAATTCATTGTATCCCTTTATCCTTCTGGCCACTTCCCTTACTTTATCCCAATCCATTTTGTATGGATAATAATATGCCCGGTCATCCAGAAATGCATCCTTCCTGCCATATATATAATACCAGTATTCCCGGCTCTCCGCATCAAACCGGCAGTGCGCATCCACAGGCACTTCCCGAATGGAACGGATGCAGATGTCCGCCGGCAATATTGCGTTAAGCCGGTAAACAGCCTCCCCGGGTATCTCCTCCTCAAAATCAAAATGAAAATAGTTCTGCCGGGCATGAACACCCGCATCCGTTCGGGAAGCACCCGTCATGGCGACCGGCCGCCGGAAGTAAATATGGAATGCTTTTTCTATCTCTGTCTGAATGGAATTGGCGTTGGACTGCACCTGAAAACCGCTGTAAGCTGTGCCCTTATAAGAGAGTTCAAGGAAATAGCGCAACATCCCATAAAGATAAGCGCTGAGGGTTTTACCCTTTCTTTTCTAAAACTGCTTTGAACTTTTTTAAATATCCCTTATCTGTCAGTAAATCCGACAGATCACGAAAATGATCAGCATCCGACACATGCCCGTATGCCGCAATAAGAAATTTATATTTTGCCCTGTCCGATACAAACAATTCGGCCAGCTTCCTGATCTGGATGACCGAAAAGCATTTCAATGCGAATGCCCCGGAGGCAACAGATATTTTTTCCTGTTCCGTGTTCCGGATCAGAATGGCTGACCGCAAAGCTTCCATATCCGGATCATCTGCTGTTTGGTCGCACAATAAAGGCGGCTTCGGAGCAACCTGGCTGCTATCCATTTTGGCAATCTCCTTTTCCGATGCCACGGGCTTTATTTTATCCTGCACAAAAGGCCTTTTAGTTGCCGTATCATTCCTCAGCAATCGCCTGGCGGTTATCATCGGATCTTCATGCACATTCTTTTTCATGGCTAACTCCGGTTGCTCGAAATATACAAATAGCGTAACGGTATCCTTTTCCCCTCCAGGCAACGCGTCCAGAAATACAATCTTTCTGGAGACCTTCAGCGATACTTCTCTTATTTTTTTGACATGCGATACGGCAACTGATCTTGCAAGTGGCATTTTGGACGCCATTGTATCGGTTGAGCCCTTAGTTTGGATTTTCACCGTCATGCTGTCCGGCACGGTCTTTTTTTGAATTTTCGCCGTCGCAGAATCTCCGGCAAAACTCTTTTGAATTTTTGTGCCCGAGGAATCGCCCTTCGTTAACGAAATATCTGATACCGATTTTTTCTGGATTTTCGCAATTGAACTGTCTTTCGCAGGTCTTCCCTGTGTTTTCACCGTCGGGAAACCNNCCCGCGTAGGTATTATACATTACGGAAGAATCATTGACCACGGCCGCCATAAGCCTTGAAAAGCCATCTCCGCGCTTTACGCCGAGTTCGAGCAGACGGCTGCTATCCTGTTCTTTTACGGGCCGGATCGTTTCCCGTGACTGCCAATTATAGAGAATCCAGGAACCGTCGGACCCCTGAAGCTGAAAGCCCTGATCTTTTTTATGGATACGGACCGGAAAGATCTGTTCTGGTGTGCTTTTCCTCGGAAACCGTATAATTAGCTGATAAACACTGTCTTGTAATTGCGGAATGAGCAGATGACCATGGTCGGATGACTGCATGAGGTTTTCGCCTATGCTTGCTGTAAAGGGTTGTTTATTCTCTGCATCCACCAGGATCAGATAGCCAGCCTGCTGGCCACGAACCTCGCCGGCCGTTAAAGCAAGCAGAAGGGCAAAGACACCGTTCATCCCAAAGAGACGAGGCTTTTGCATTTTTTTATATTTCTTGCTTATTCATATCCCTAGCTTTGCCGACCTAAAAGACGTATTCGATGAAACGATATCTGCTTTTTTTCAGTTCGCTTGCACTGATTCTATCCCTGAATGCCCAAGATGAAAGCAGCCGCAAAAATGATTCCCTGCTCGCCATCTACCGCGCCTCATCCCCGCACATAAACGACCTGGTGAATACCAAACTCGATGTAAAGTTCGACTATTCCAAAAGTTATTTGTACGGAAAAGCCTGGATCACCCTGAGACCGCATTTTTACCCAACGGATTCCCTTTCTCTGGATGCCAAGGGAATGGATATAAGCCAGGTTTCCCTGGTGAAAGACAATCTGCTTTCCCCGTTAAAGTATAACTATGACGGATCCACGCTGCGCATTCACCTGAATAGAACGTATCGGGGCAAAGAAAATTACACCATTTATATAGATTATACATCGAAGCCCAATGAGTTAAGCGCTCAGGGCAGCGCCGCCATTACGGAAGCCAAGGGATTATATTTCATCAATCCACTGGGTAAGGAAAAGGACAAACCTACGCAGATCTGGACCCAGGGCGAAACGGAATCCAATTCCGCATGGTTTCCCACCATAGATAAACCGAATCAGAAGAGTACTGAAGAAATCAGCATGACCGTTCCTTCAAAATATGTAACGCTTTCAAACGGCATCCTTATTTCTCAAAAGAATAATGGAAACGGCACGCGCACAGATACCTGGAAAATGGATCTTCCCCATGCGCCCTACCTTTTCTTTATGGGCGTTGGAGACTACGCCATCGTCAGGGACTCCTACAAAGGAAAGGAGGTGAACTATTATGTGGAGAAGGAATATGCGCCGGTGGCCAGGAAGATATTCGGGCATACGCCCGAAATGATCGCTTACTTTTCAAAAGTGCTCGATTTTGATTTCCCGTGGCCGAAATATGACCAGATTACCGGCCGCGATTATGTCAGCGGCGCAATGGAAAATACCACTGCGACCCTCCACACCAGCGCCGTTCAACAGGATGCACGCGAATTGACTGACGGAAACAAGTATGAGGATTACGTATCTCACGAACTATTTCATCAATGGTTTGGCGACCTGGTTACTACCGAAAGCTGGAGCAACCTTACCCTGAATGAGTCCTTTGCCAATTTCAGCGAAATGCTCTGGGCCGAACATAAACATGGCCAGGATGCAGGGGATGCTATCAATTTCCACGACGTTGAAAAGTATCTGGCCGATCCCACCAATCCCGGCAAGGACCTGGTTCGATTTCATTATACAGACAGAGAGAATATGTTTGATATGGTTACCTACTCCAAGGGTGGCCGGATTCTCAACATGCTGAGAAATTATGTGGGTGACGACGCCTTTTTTAAATCCCTGAACCTTTATCTCAACAGGCATAAATTCAGCACTGCCGAGGCCCAGGATCTGCGCCTTGCTTTTGAAGAGGTGACCGGAGAAGACCTGACCTGGTTCTGGAACCAATGGTATTATGGCAGCGGCCATCCGAAACTCGATATCCATTATTTCTATGACGATGCAAAAAAAATTGCAACGGTAACTGTTGACCAGACACAGGGTACCGGAAAAATTTTCCGTATTCCGCTGGCTGTTGATGTTTACGAAGGNNTATAATAAGCGGCCTGATCTGATAAATGTTGACGGCGACAAGGTTGTGCTTTGTGAAAAGAAAGATGACAAGAGCCTTGCAAATTTTATATTTCAATATAAATATGCAGGACGTTACCTGGACAGGCGGGAAGCCATTGATTTCTGTGCCGCACAGCAGGAGGATCCACAAGCGATGGGACTGTTGAAATTGGCTATGAAGGACCGTTATTTTGAATTGAGAACCCTTACGATGAACTCGCTTGAGATGGATAGTCCGACTGTGAAAACTGCTGTAAAGCCTATCCTTGCTGATTTGGCACAACATGATCCCGACCGCACGACCCTGGCTAAAGCAATCGAATTGCTTGGCTCTTATAAGGATCCGGAATACAAAGATCTTTTTGTGAAGAAAACGACCGACTCATCTTATTCTGTTGCAGGCAGCGCACTCGCGGCTTTGGATTTGCTCGATCCGGATCAGGCAAGTAAAATGGCAGATGAATTTTCAAACCATCCTGCTAAAGGCGGACTGCTCGTCGCCATGTCGGATATTTTCATTAAGGATGGAGATTCCACCAAGTATGATCTGGTAATAAACGGGTTTGACAAAATGCCCATGAGCCAGAATAAAGTCGAGGACCTGCCCTACTTCGCAGTTTTTTTGCTCAAGATCAGCAATGACGATCAGGTGAAAAGAGGTATTGACGACATTATTAAATTCCTGAAAGCTGTTCCAGAAGATCAAAGAAAAGAAGTTACGGGCCTGATCAATCAAAATATCTTAAAGCCCATCGCCGATCGGAAAGAACAGGAAGGCCTTAAGGAGCAGGCGGAATATATTAGGGGAAAGATTAAGGAGCAATGAGTTGACCGTTGAAGGTTGACCGATATCNNTTACCAGCTTCCCCCGGCACCACCGCCCCCGCCACTTCCGCCACCGAACCCGCCGAAGCCGCCGCCACCTCCTCCAAAACCGCCGCCGCCGCCGCCTCGTCCCATGCCGCCAATCATTGAACCAAGAATAAATGGCAGTACGCCACTTCGACTCATCAGCCCGCCACCTCCTCTACCACCACGGCTCGCAAGAACAATGATGATAACGACGAAAAGTATGAGGCCAAGAATACTCCCGCCACTTCCTCTTCCACGCTGTCCTCTTTGAGCATATCCTTCAGGAGCTTTGTATTCGCCGCGCGATGCCTTGATAATGGCATCCGTACCCAGATCAAAACCGCGGTAATAATTTGCATTGTCACGAAAGCTGGGCACAATCTCATTGTCAACAATTTCTTTTGCTGTAATATCGGGAATGGTGCCTTCCATTCCATATCCCGTGGCTATATATACTTTGTGATCCTGGATAGCGGCAAGAATTACAAGACCATTATTCGTATTCTTATTTCCTACTTTCCAATCGCGTAGAATTTTCAATGCATAATCTTCGATCGCATAATCACCGGTAGTTTGCACTGTAATCACGACGATCTGGATGGAGGTGGAATCATCATAAGCTACCAGCTTGGCTTCAAGGTTGGATATCTGATCCGCCGTAAGCACATGGGCAAGGTCATTTACCAAATGCGGCGGATTTGGGGGAGGAGGAATATTCTGTCCTGCTGAAACCAGGCACGTGAAAATCAATAAGGAGAATAATAATTTCTTCATGAAAACCTGGCTGTTTACCTTCCAAAAACAATATCGTCCGGCAATTCATTCTTGTCGGTCTCATCGTTATACGGAAAATGATATTTCAATGCACCACCGATATTACGGACCATATGAATAATTCCATCAACCAAACCATCTTTACGGAATTGTTCGATGATCTTGGCTACTTCCTGATTCCAGAAAGTGTCCCCCACTTTTTCATGAATGCCTTTATCTCCGAAGATCGCCAGCTGACGGTCCTTCACCGCCACATACAGCAATACAGCATTGCGTGCTTCCGTATTCTCCATTTTTAAAATCCAGAATACTTCCGTGGCGCGGTGGAGCGGATCCACATAACGGCAGCGGCTCTCGACAAACAGCCGGATCTCGCCGCTGGTTTGGTGTTCAGCTTCCCGTATGGATGCTACGATCTGATTTTTTTCAGCTGCAGAAAAAAAGTCCTTTTTGGAAAAGAATGGGATTTTCAATTCGTTATTTAATTAATCGGCTGTCAGAATTTAACTTCCTGTGCTTTATCAGATCCAGGTTCCGATTGAAAGTACCCCTTTGCTTTAAATCCAAACATCCCGGCAAAAATATTATTCGGGAAGGTCCTGGCCGTCTGGTTAAAATCCTGGACCGCGGCGTTGAAGTCATTTCGGGATACTTTAATCCTGTTTTCCGTTCCTTCAAGTTGTGCCTGCAGGTCCCTGAAATTCTGAGTCGCTTTCAAGTCAGGATATGCTTCTGCCACGGCAAGTAGTCTGCCCAATGCCCCACTCAACCCGGCCTGTGCCTGCTGGAATTTAGCGAGATTTTCTGGAGTAAGGTCATTTGCATTTATCTGTACCTGGGTAGCTTTCGCACGAG
>PLEB01000356.1 GCA_003136915.1 Chitinophagaceae bacterium | reverse complement strand
ATGGATTATGGATTATGGATTATGAGTTATGAATGATGGATTATGACACTCATAACCCATAACTCATAACCCCTAACTCATTACCTCCTCAACCATCAACCATCAACCCTTCTTATCCTACTTTTTCTTCAAACTGCAACTGATGCAGCTTAAAATAAAAACCCTGTTTATTCATCAATTCTTCATGGGTTCCCATCTCCTTGATCTCGCCTTTGTCAAGGACCAGGATCTTGCTGGCCTTGCGGATGGTGGAAAGGCGGTGGGCGATAACAATGGAGGTACGGTCAGCAATCAGCTTTGCGATGGCTTCCTGGATCAATAGTTCCGAACCCGTATCCACGGAAGAAGTCGCTTCATCCAGAATGAGAATGGATGGATCAAAAAGCAGGGCCCGGATAAAGGATAATAGCTGCCTTTGACCAAGAGAAAGTGTGCTTCCGCGCTCCATCACATTATAGTTATAGCCGCCCGGAAGCTCCATTATAAAATCGTGCATGCCAATGAGCTTTGCGGCCTGAACTACTTTTTCAAAAGGGATCTCTTCATTCCGAAGGGTGATGTTCTCCAGGATGGAGCCGGAAAAAAGAAATACATCCTGCAAAACTACCCCGATGGAAGCGCGGAGTGCATCCAGTTTATAAGATTCTACCGGACGGTCGTCCAGCCGGATCTGGCCACGCTGGATGGCGTATAGTCTGTTCAGTATGCTGATGATGGAAGTTTTCCCGCTGCCGGTATGTCCGACGATAGCCAATGTTTCACCAGGCTGCACCTGAAAAGAAATGTTTTTCAGAACATACCGGTCATCCATATACGCAAACCACACATGGTCAAATTCTATTTTCCCGGCCAGCCTGCCGGGTGCATATGTTCCTTCAACGGTGATCCTGTCCTGGTTATCCAGCACCCTGAATACCCGTTCACTTGCTACCATGCCCATTTGCAGCGTGTTGAACTTATCTGCGATCAGGCGTAGCGGACGGAACAAAAGGTTCAGGTATAGGAAGAATGCAATGATCTCACCGGTGAGCCTGGCTGCTTTTTCCGGAGGAAGATGGAGCACCAGGCCGGCACCCCACCAAACCAGCAATCCGGTGGACACGGCAAGCACAATTTCCACGATGGGAAAAAATACAGAGTACGCGAAAATGGCCCTGATATTTGCATTCCGGTGCTCCGAATTGATCTTTCTGAATCGCTTGTATTCCTGGTCCTCCGAAGCAAAGGCCTGAACGACCTGCATCCCCGTAATGTGTTCCTGAACAAATGCGTTCAATGCGGCAACTGCATTCCGCACCCGTATAAAGGATTTGTTGACAGCCTCTTTAAATACATAAGTTGACAAAAGCAGAATGGGAAACGGAACAAGGCATATAAGTGTAAGCTGCCAGTTATCCACGAACATAAATAATAAGATGGAAACGATGGATAGCAAATCAGAAACGATGGGAATCAACCCTTCTGAAAATATATCGTTAATGGCCTCGATGTCGTTTATTGTACGGGTAGTAAGGGTTCCGATCGGCGTCTTATCATACTGAGAAAGGTTGAGGCTCAGAATTTTTTTGTAGACAGCAATGCGAAGATCCTTTACTACCGTCTGACCCAGCCATGCAGTCAGGAATGAGAACAGAAAACGGAAGAGCGTTTCAATCAGCAGGATGCCGATCTGAATTACCGTAATGTAGATGATCAAACTGATCATGCGTTCCCTGAAGGAAGAATCACCCGGGGTACCGCCCCGAATGTAATGATTAACCGTATACTGGATCAGAAAAGGGCGAATAGGAGAAAGGATCGCAAGAAAAATGGATAATACAATGGATCCGTAAAACCATTTTTTATAAGGTGCGGCGTAACTTAGGACCCTTCGTAGCTGGGTGAAATCAAAAATCTTTTTCTTTGCTATCGGCTCAGACATCGCGCAAAGTTGCGAAGATTTATTCAATCTTCTTCGCCCATAGCTTTCCGGTAGGCCTTAATGAAGATCGCTCCCAGGTTTTTGTATGGTGGAATGTAATCTTCGAACCTTTCGCGTGCTGCGGGATCTTTCTGGAATTTATCCGTCAACTCTTTCCACATCGGAAGCCAGTCAATATTATTTCCTGCCAGCAGATCGGAATTGATAGCCTGCAGTATAGGTTCATTCACTGATTTTGTCCCCACCTGTTTCGATGAAATAATATGCGCATCACTGCTTATGCTCAGCACTTCGCTAAGGTTATTATATCCACCGCAGGAACCCAGCACCACAATTTTAGCTGATGGCTGGATCTGTTGCAGGGTGTAGCGGACATGATAACTGTGCCCTCGATGTATATATATAGTAGGTTTGAGTTTATTGTCGAACAAATAATCATCCAGATGATGTTGTGCCTTATCATCCGGGTCGTCTTCGCCGAAGAGCGGCCGGTTGGCAAAGATCCAGACGGGCTTTCCTTTTACAGATTGAATGGTCACCCATTCTTTAGTTGGGTTCATGGTTATCTTCCACTCCGGCTTATGCAAAAAAAGCCGAAGGAAATCATCATAGGAATGCTGTCCGTCTTTGTCTTCATCACCGTAAAAAAATACCTGTTGGATAACGCGGCCGCTATCGTCCTTTAAAGAATCATAGCTTATGCTGTATACAGGAGCTATGCCCAGTTTGGCGGACAGGTCCTCCTGATTTGTTGTATCCGCAGATTCAAACAGCGCCTCCATCAGGTGATAAATCACCATCCCTTTTTTATCGTTGTTAAGCAGGTTCCTTTTATAGTTCCATTTCACTTCATTCAACACAAAGGCTGCCAGGGAGGGATTTTTATCGAAAATGCTGCTATAGGAATCGGCAACATCCACTGCATCTTCTTCGTTTGCACGTTCGAGCCCGATAATAAACGCTTTCATGATAGTAGCTGCATTGTCCTTATCCATTGTACCCAGAAAATGATCCAGCTTATTATAAGCCGCTGCCATCTTAATAAACTTCCTGAAATAATCACCCCGCATTTCCAGGATCAGGCTGTCTCCTCTCGGCACCTGCATACGCTGAAAGATCCGGTCATATACACCCAGATAGCTCGATGTATAGATCTCATCTTCACTCAACACAATCAGATAATACAGCTCAGCCGGTGTAAGCTGATCAAGTATCTTAAACCGCACGGAAGCCGGCTTATCATGGAGGGCATTGATCTCCCTCACAAAAACGTCTTTGCCCTTGTTCTCGAGCATTCGGGTGATCGCTTCCATTTCAACCGCTGTATCGTTCAACGGAGGCAACATCCGATCAACATAATCGATTCTCGTTTTTACCAGTAAACGGTAATAATTCAGGTCATCATCCTTTACTTTATTGATCTCTTCAATAGTAATCCGATGGTGCATCAGTTCATCCAGAAAAGGAAGATAAAGCTGGCCGCTGCGACTGGCAGCTATCCTGGCTACTGTGCTGACCAGGGTATCGGTGCTGTTCCTGATCCGCGAAGACAAGACCGTATTTGCCGAAGCATAATCATATAGTTTGCGGATATTGTACCGTCCGCCGATAATGATCAGGCTGTCGGCAAACGGAAGGGAAGGGTTGGAACTGAGAACGGTAAAGATCTGATCGGGATGCAGGTCGCAATATTTGCGGATAAGCAGGATCCGGGAGTCTTTCACCCCCACATTTTCCGTAGGTAATAAAAAACACTCCACCAGGATCTTGCCTACGCCATAGTTATTTTCGGCTATGACGGGCTCAATACTTTTATTCATACGGTCAAGTTCCATGGCCTGCGTGAATGCTTCAAATAAGGCAGGAGCCATGGAAGCCGGATAATCCTTCTGGTGGTAATGATTATTATATCCCTTCACCATGGATTCGAGCGAGCGCAGGTTCTTGATTTTCGTTTGCCCCGACAGTGTTGAATCCAATTCAATTTTTTCCTGCAGCCCGTCTACCTGCCGTATCATTACATCGGCGACCGCGAGGTTTACGTTTTCATCTTTTGAAATCTGAATAATGCTGTCTGCTTTCCCGTCCAACGCCAAAAGTCGCTTTTGTTCGCGATCGATATTGTCGTGCCAGAGTTTTCGATCCTGTTGAATTTTAAACGGGGGATTGGCCATTTGGGCCCGGACCGCCAAGGCAGGAATGAGAATAAAA
Organism: Chitinophagaceae bacterium; assembly: GCA_003136915.1. Taxonomy (GTDB): domain Bacteria; phylum Bacteroidota; class Bacteroidia; order Chitinophagales; family Chitinophagaceae; genus Puia. The sequence goes on along the minus strand of PLEB01000356.1, from coordinate 3,068 downwards.
AAGCAGATAGCGAAACGGAGGATTATTTTCATACTTAAGGTAACTGACAGCAACAGACAAAAATACAGCCATTTATGATAAGTGCAAGATCTAAGAGAAGCCTTACCAAATAAGGGATTTGGTCGTTTTGTATTAAAAAATTGTAAACTTGACCTTATTCCCACATCTAACGCTATATTTCTATTAGGTTTGCGTAAATTATATGTTAATGGATGCCAATGGCAAGAAAATTCTGATCGCGGATGACGAGCCGGACATCCTGGAAGTTCTCCAATACAATCTGACCCGGGAAGGTTACGAGGTTACCACGGCTAAGGATGGTGATGATGCATTGGTTAAAGCAAAAAGCACGAGGCCGGACCTGATCATCCTGGACATCATGATGCCTAAGAAAAGCGGAATGGAGGTTTGTGAGATCCTCAGGACCCAACCCATGTTCCATGATACCCTGATCCTTATGTTAACAGCCCTGAATGATGAAGGGTTTCATATCAAGGGATTGGAGAGCGGGGCCGATGATTATGTGAATAAACCGGTAAGCCCAAAAGTGCTGATCAGCCGTGTGGCCGCCCTGCTGCGGCGCTCCAACAAGGAATCCTCAGAAAAAATACTAAAACGCGGCAACCTCACGATCGATCCATCAAAATTTGAAGTTTCCGTGGATGACCGCCAGGTGGTCCTTGCAAAAAAAGAATTTGAACTGCTTCAGCTGCTGGCCTCCCGGCCGGGGAGGGTTTTTCTAAGAAATGAGATTCTCAACCAGGTTTGGGGCAACGATGTGATCGTGGGTGACCGGACCATTGACGTCCATATCCGCAAGATCCGGCAAAAACTCGACCTTGACTGCATCAATACAGTGAAGGGCGTAGGTTATAAGTTTGTCAATTAATTCAATGCTAAGCGCGCAAAATCTATCCCCTAAACAATTGTCGGCTTTTACGGCAATTGTGCTCTCTGCATCGGTGGCGCTGGGTGTGCTGATCCTTACGTCCAGCTGGAAATATGGACTGGGCGCTCTGTTGCTGGTGTTTGTTGGAAGTTATGCCCTGATTCAGTTCACACTGGAAAGATTTATTTACCGGAAGATCAAGCTCATTTATAAATTCATCCATCAAACCAAGGCTACCCGCAAAGAAGAAGTTTATTTTAAATATATTCTGCCTCAAAAGAATTTGGATGAAGTGCGGGAAGACGTGGAAAGATGGGGGAACCGGCAAATGGAAGAAATCGAATTACTTCGAAAGAATGAGGCCTTCCGTAAAGAATTCCTTCAGAATCTCTCTCATGAATTCAAAACGCCTGTTTTTGCCATCCAGGGATACGTGGATACCCTGCTCAACGGGGCGATGGATGATCTGAATGTGCGAAAGCGTTTTTTGGAAAACACGGAAAAGAATGTGACCCGGCTGGTTAACCTGGTGAATGACCTCGATGAAATCTCGAAGCTGGAACGCGGTGAACAATTATTGTTTAAAGAAAATTTTGTTATCCAGGACCTGATCCGGGAAGTATTTGAATCGCTGTCCATCCATTTGCAGGATAAGAATTTGCGTGCACTGATTAAAAAAGGATGTGAATATCCTATCACCGTTTTTGCCGATAAGGAAAAAATCAGAATGGTTTTGCTTAACCTGGTGGAGAATGCCTCAAAATATGGCAAGATCAACGGCAGCATTGCAGCGAGTGTATATAATACGGACGGAAAACATGTGCTGGTGGAAATTACGGACGACGGGATAGGTATCGAAGAAGATCATTTGCAGCGCATCTTCGAAAGATTCTATCGAACAGATTCAGCGCGAAGCAGGGACAAGGGTGGAACGGGACTGGGGCTTGCCATCTGCAAACATATCATTGAAGCCCATGGTCAGGCAATCCATGCACGGAGTACGCCGGATGTCGGCACCTCTATCGGATTCACCCTGGATTCAAGAAAGGATTGAATCAACCCGCTCTTCTGCCAGCCCAAATGATAGCGTCATTCCTGCCCCGCCCGTTGCGGAAAATATATAAACGCCTTCTTCCGGTGAAACAAAAAGATCCGCTTCTCCATTGCTGAGTTTTGCATAGACACCGTTCCAGCTTTCTGTTTGCCGGATATTATTTAATCCGGAAAAACTGTGCAGGTATTCCAGAATAAGTGCGTTGATATGTTGTTTGTCAAAGGGATCGGGCGACAATCCGTATTCATGCGAATCCCCGATGGTAAGTTCCCCGGATTGATTCTGCGATACCATTACATGAATACCCCATTGAATATATTCAGGCAATGTTTGCGAAAATCTTTGTTTGAGCAAAGACAAGGAAGGAGCCGATTTGAAACTATTATAATGAATCAATGATAATCCCCCGCATAGCGCAGGACCAATACGCTGATTCCGATCTTCCATAGCAAAACGCATCATCTGGAGCTTGCATTTGGTAAGGGGATATTTGGAAAAATGTTCCGGGTATAGGGTTTCAAAATCAGAACCGGTGCAAATAAACAGGAGATCCGCAGCATATTTTTTCCCGGATACAACAACGGATGGCCCATTCACTTCTGTCACGGTCTTTCCCCAATGAAAGTTGATACCCCATTTTTCATTCATGTATGCCGGAAGTTTTGCCATGGCCTGCCGCGGATCAACGATCAATTCCTCCTTACTGAATAATCCTCCCATACAGCCCTGCACTTTTACCACCGGAGATTTTTAGTTTACTGTTTCCCCTTTCAGCAGTTCCACCGACCTGCCCTCCTGCTTAAAAATCTCATAGAGTTCGTTCAGAACTTTCCATTCATCATCATGGTAAGCGGCATGCAGGCTTCCTACAGGATCACACCAGATACCGGATTCGGAGGCCATTTCTTTCCATATATCCCTTGTCCTTATTGCCCGATTCAGTAATATTCCTCCGGGCTGGCCAACCGGCCATATCATGCCAAAATTCCGGACGGATGACCCGGATGCTATAAGGGAACGTTCGAACACATCCACGTGAAAGCCCCGAATTGCAAGGGCCCGAGCTGCGGCCAGTCCCACAATTCCTGCTCCGATTACAATAGCATTCCGTTCAGGCATGGACCA
>PLEB01000120.1 GCA_003136915.1 Chitinophagaceae bacterium | reverse complement strand
GCGGCCGTTGTAAGTAAAAAGTTCGGTCGTGAAGGACAAGTCGGAAAGTATACGCATGTTCCTCGAAATAGACAGATCGTGCAATATAGACATCAGCTCGAGTACAGAATCAAAACCCTGTTTCTGGTTAAGTTCCATGAGTCTCGAAGCAAGAGCCATAGTTGTTTCTTTAGAAAAAAGAATTCCCCTTGAAGATTTATCAAACATGGTTTTGATGAAGCTTAGTTGGTTACGCTTGAGCAATTTTTCATCAAAAAGATCTTTGTGGAACTGAATGGTGACTTCCCTGATCTCAGGGGATTTGCAGCGGTGCGTAAACCAGGCATGCTGCAGATTAGGACCGACAAGTACTAATTCGAATTCATCAATTTCCTCCATGTGATCACCTACAACACGTTTGGCGCCACTGGCATGCTGAATAAAATTTAATTCGAATTCCTCGTGATAATGGAGTGGAAAATCGAATGCGGATTTCACGCGGGAGAATAAGGTAAAACAATCGCTTTGGGTGAGTGGTGTAATCTCCCTTAACAGGTTCTTTTTCATTTGCAATTGGTATAAGCTGCGCTATGTTCTAAACCAATTTAAAGTTCCTTCAATTCTGGATTCAAAGCTGCAAAAAAAGTATCAGTTGTGAAAAATACTTATAATACAAAGGGAACCCTATAAACAATGAGGATATTTGAAAAAATGATCCTAAATTCCAATTTCTTTCCTGAAATAATACAACGATATGCTAATATAGTATTTATTTAAGGATAAGAATGAGAATAGTCTTGGCCAAATTCGAAATGTTTCAGGCGCCAAACTTAATTCTCTGATAAATCTGGCTGAAGTATTCGTATCGCAGGAAATCACCATTCCCATCGGGAATAAAAACGATATTTAGAGGGGAATCCTTTTTGAAAAAGCCGTGAAGGCAGAAAAAATTTACCAATGAAAAAGAATAGTTCCAAATTGATTGTTTGCTTATTATTGAATGTTATATGTATTTCAGTTATGGCGCAAAAAGATATTTACGAAATCCGGACTTACCTGCTTAAGTCAGAAGATCAGGTCCAGGCAACTGACCAGTATTTGAAAGACGCATATCTTCCGGCCATGCACCGTTTGGGTTTTCATTCTATTGGCGTCTTTAAGCCCCTGGCAAATGATACGGCTGCTATAAAAAAAATCTATGTGCTGGTGACCTATCCTTCAGTGGATAATTGGCGAAAAACAAAAATCAGTTTGCAGAACGACAAACAATATCAATCGGCAGCAAAGCCCTTTGCCGAAGCAGATACCAATAAACTTCCTTTTTCCAGGATAGAATCTGCGCTGCTGGAAGCATTTCCGGATCACATAAAACTTACTCCGCCTTCAATCAAGGTTAACGGAGAAACCATCTACGAACTGAGAAGTTATGAGAGCCCGACTGATATGCTTCATTTTAAAAAAGTGACGATGTTCAACAAAGGTGGAGAGATCGTCCTCTTCAAGCGCCTGGACTTTAATGCGGTTTTTTATGCAGAAGTTTTGTCCGGCGGCCACTTGCCCAATCTCATGTATATGATCGTATTTGAAAACAGTGCATCCCGGGAGGCGCATTGGAAAGCATTTGGCGCCGCTCCGGAATGGAAAAAATTAACAGCCGACCCATTTTATGAAAGTAATATTTCCGTTTCACATATAGATAGTATCCTGATGCACAGAACAGAATATTCTGATTTGTAAAGCATACCTCACCTGGACGATGGAACCATTCTTCAGGAACTATATACTAGATTATAAAAAGGCTGAATTGTTCTGGGGCGTAACCGCGGATCCCTTCGTATAAAAAATTTATTTATTTTTTTGAATGCGAAGAATCCTTACTATTGACAGTGGTATCTTTTTTTGGATACGCAGTATCCGCCACAGAAGGATTCGTTGCCTGGCTGTTATCCGGAGATGGCGGCATTATCCCATTGGCCGTTGAATCACCTGACGTTTGACCGCCAGCCCGGTGATTACAGGAGCCCCCTCCGGTGCACGCAATTATTATGAAGAGAAAATAAAGCCATTTCATAACTGATCTTTCCAATGAGAAGACTAACAATAAGGTAGAGGCCGGAATCCAACATCCACATTTAGAAATTCGCGGATCATATTTCCATCCTCATAAATTACGATATAGGAATGCTTTTTGTCGTCTGTTTTCTTTTGGAGCTCTAATATTTTACTTACCAGCAATCTCTTGTCGACCCAGGAAAACCTGTTTTCAATTTTCATGAAATCCTGCAAGGAATAAATTATTTCCCCTCCGCTAAGAACATGGATCGTACTTACAAACCCTTTTTCGGAGATTCTCAGGTCTTCTACGGTATGCATAAAACGAGGGGATAAGCAGTGAATTTACTGGAGAATGATCTTATTTTCATAGATTCTTATCCACAACTTTAGAACAAGTTTCTTCGGATATTTTGATCCCTTATCCTGATTCCGCCTGCCTGATAATTTGTCTTGCCGTTTCCATGCCGCTGATAATAGCTGCTTCCACCTCCCCCCCATGGGGTCCATCATAATATGCTTCTCCGGCAAAATAGATTGTTCCTTCAACCGGGGATTTTAGTGTGGCCCTTGCCTGTTCAGAACCCGGGTAGGAATAGCTATATGCACCCCTGGTAAAAATTTCATTTTTCCAGTTAAAAATGTTTACCTCCAGCAATTTTCCCTTCAACTCCTTTTCCTCAATGCCGAAAACTGCCGACAGGCTTTCAAGCGCTGTAGCGATCAAATCCTCTTCCGGGAGTCTTGAAAAGTCTTCGGCTCCCGGGCCTCCCACCCACCCTGTGAGTAAATTTGAATTTACGGGATCCTGGGTCCACCAGGTCGGAATTCCCTTTCCGGAAAAAATAAATTGAGCATCCGGAACAAACAGCTTCCAAAATGGGATTTTCCATTGAAGAACTATTTTCATCACGGTGCCGAATCCGATCTGCTCCATCGCCTTTCTTT
>PLEB01000389.1 GCA_003136915.1 Chitinophagaceae bacterium | reverse complement strand
GTAGTTTTCATAATATTCTCGGGTATAACCTTTGGCCGTTATCACGAGATTGCATCCCATAGCCGCCGCTTCCAGAGAGGATAATCCGCAGGCTTCGAACCAACTGGGCAATACATGCACTTTTGCCCTCTGGTAGTACAGGACCAGGTCAGCCTGGTCAATATATTCCATGAATCGTATATTGGGTGCAGCAATCTGCCGGCATTCCCTGTAATAAGATCCCTGATTCGGAGCCGCCGAGCCAATGATCAGTAAAGTATACCTTGTGTTGTTCAGGGCCTTGATTAAATTTATCTGATTTTTAATGCCCTCGATTCGGGCAACACATAATACAAGGCACTCATCTTTTTCAATGTTTTTATCATAGGAGAATATCTCGGGGTCTATGCCGTTGGCAACGGGAATACAATGGGTCCTGCAGTCGTAACGCTGAACCAGTCTTTTTGTTTCCAAAGGGGAATTCGAAAAAAGCACGGAGGCCCGCCGGAGGATTTCCTGAATGCATTTATGCTGTCCCATCCATAAATAGGACCTTGTCATTAATTTATCCTGACCTTTAACGAATCGGGCAATTGCCTTTACATATTCGAGCTGGTCTGCCGATAGAAATCGCATGAACAAGCCTGGGATGCCTTTTCTGTAATGGTTATCGTAATCGCTGTAGTCAATCAATATTGTGGAAATCACAAAAGGCTTTCCTGCTTTTTGGATATGAAAAAGGATATCAGCGGGTCTTGTGATATTGAAAAAATGAAGTAAATCGTAGTACGCGTAGTTGATCTCTTCGTGGGTTAGTTTTACATCAACCGAAAAGCCAAGCTGTACGAGCTGTTTTGCCGTTTGCAATACTTGAATCGTATCCCCTCCTTTAACTGTATGTAGCGTGGCCCTTGTGATGAAAGCTACTTTCATAAATTATATGCCTCCCGTATAATCCGGAATCCTGTTATGAATTGGTTTTTCGAACGCATAGGACATTCCATGGATATACTTTTATTTTTTGAATGCGATCCGGAAATGGATTTGTTCCGGGCATTCCCGCCTTAAAAAAGTAGGGGAAATCGTTTTTCAGTATTTATCTTTTAACCCTTTCCGGAAATCGGCAGACCTCTTGCCCGATGAATAAAATATACAATTAAAACGCATTGCAAAAAGGAGGGGTTGCCTGCCAGCCGGACCATTTCCGCTATTTATGCTTTCGCTATGGGAGGACGCAACTACACACTTAAAAAACCCGTTTTATAGATAAATATAACTTACCAGCCGGTGGATTTAAGCCATAGCATATTGAAGGTGTTGGCCTATTTCGATCTCTTTGACTATCCGGTTTCAAAGGAAGAAATATGGTCCTATCTCGAACGGCCGGTAAAAATAGGGGAGCTTTCCGCTGTTTTACAGGAACTCCGGGACAGAAAAATCATTTTTTTGAGTAATGGTTTTTACACCATCCGGGATACGGATGCGCTGTCGGTCCGCAGGATTACCGGCAACCTGAAAGCAAAGTCATTATTGCGTATTGCACACCGCATCTCCCATTTCCTTTACCAGATTCCTTATGTGAGGGTGATTGGCATTTCAGGATCACTGTCGAAGAATTTTGCGGCCGAAGATGCGGATATAGATTATTTTATCATCACCAAGGCTAATCGATTGTGGGTTGCCAGAACCATGATGCATTTATTCAAGAAATTCAGTTTTCTATTCGGGCGGCAACACTGGTATTGCATGAACTATTATATCGACGAAGAGGCCCTCGAAATTGAAGAGAAGAATATTTTTACTGCTATTGAATTAATTACCCTGTTGCCCGTCCAGGGTAACGGCGTAATTCGCGATTTTTTTCTGAAAAATGATTGGGCAAGCCACTTCTATCCGAATTACAGAATAGGAATGAAAAGTCCGGATAAATCCGTCCGGGATTCCAGGTTCAAGAAGCTCATGGAATCCTTGTTTGACGGCCGGGTGGGCGACTGGCTCGATAACTATTTTATGCGCCTGACCACGCGCCGCTGGAAAACCAAGGAAGCAAAACAAAAGTTGTCCGTTAAAGGCACAAGGATGAGCTTATACACAAGCAAACATTTCTCCAGGCCGAACCCCGTTTTTTTCCAGAAAGAGATCCTGGCCTTATACAACGAGCGGTTAAAAAAACTTTCTGTTAAATGGGATGCGGCGTTGCTTTGATTCAGCCTTTCTTTTGTAATGCTATAATATAATAATCTCCAATCCGGTTCCAGGGCCATTTATTTTTCAAACGGTTTTCTTCTTTTTTAAGAAAGCGGTAGACGGAGGGATATTTTTCCGGGAACTGTTCAATATAGGATGGAGGTACAAGACTGCAAAGGCCCTCGATACATAATAAGCGGAAAGATTTTTTCAATCTGCTTGTAATAAATGAAGGATTGTAATACCAGCATTTGAATTCTTCCCCTTCAACCCGGGCCTTGGCGCCCTTGCTGCTAAAAATTCGCCTGAAGGCTGTGCGAAACTTTCCCCTGAACAATAAAAGGAATTCCCATAGAGATTGTCTGGGCAGGATTACCAGAACAACCAGACCTTCCGGTTTTAATAAACTTTCGAAACTTCCCAGAACCTTGCTTAATTCACCGGTACAATTCAAACCGGCGAAATTTGAAAAGATAAGATCGTAGGGCCCTTTTTGAGTTAAGGATTCCAATTGGGTGAATGAACAGATCTCTGTGCTGATCACCGGTTGCAGGCCCTTTATTTCCACCTTATTCCTTAACACGCCCTGCATACCGGTTGAAAGATCGGTTGCATGCACCCGGTAGCCCTGTTCTGCAAACCAGACAGCGTCTTCGCCGGTGCCACTGTTAAGTTCCAGGATTTCTCCATGCAGTGGAAGGTATTTCTGCACAAGCCTCCTGACCCTTTCCCGCTTATATTGAACGATCGTATTTCTCCCAAATCGATCATCGAATACTCCCGATTGCTTCGTGAAAGCTGCCGCAGCGCGCTGTTCGTTCGTCTCCATACGCATGGGTTTGAATTGATCAGGATTTTTCCAGCTGGTTTAATTTTTTCTTTTCCAGGAAAGCTGCAGGTATATAATATAACCCTGACAATGCTTTCTTTACCTGCGCGAACTTACCACTGCCCGGATGAGCCAGCAAACGTCGGAAATTATCAAAAGCAATGTGCTTGCGATATGTTTTGTGCACATAGCTGTGTAATTGTTTATAAAAAGCGGGCTGAAATGTATTCCTGAACATGAGCGCCATTTCATCTGAGTCGGTCCAGTTTGTTTTTTGAACCAGTTCTTCCTTTACTTTTTCATAAAAGACGGTGCCGGGCAACGGATAAGAGACCGATATACCTATTTCATATGGAAGCAGTTGGTTGATCATGCTGATGGTCATTTCAATATCTTCTTTGGTTTCACCCAGATAACCGAACTGAATAAAAAAAGAAGGTTTCATGCCATGCTTTCTGATCATCCGCGTTGCTTCTCTTATCTGCTGAACCGTAATGCCTTTATCCATGGCATCCAGTATTTTCTGGGATCCGCTTTCAGCGCCCATCCAGATATTATCACAACCTGCGCGGGCAAGTGCGGCCACGTTGTTATCCTGCAAAAGCAGATCTGCCCTGGCCTGTATCTTGAATTTGAATTTTAACTTTTCCTGTTCAATCAGCGCGGCAAATTCATTCACCCACCCTGGCTTTAAACCAAAAATATCATCACAGAACCAGATATGATCGAATGGATGATGAGCTTTGAGCCATTTCAATTCCTGAACAACATGCCAGGGTGACCTCGCATTATACCTGTTCCCGTAGATTGGTTTTGCGCACCAGTTGCATTTATAAGGGCATCCACGGGTAGTGGCCATATTCAGAGAGAAATAACCTGCATGATTCATCCAGGTTTCCCTGTATTCACTCAGATTTATCAGGTCCCAGGCGGGCATCGGCAACGCATTCAGGTTCCGGATTACGGCACGTCTTTCTGTTTTTATAAAATTTTCCTCTTCCTTAAAGGCCAATCCTTTGATCTGTGTGAATGCCGTACTCCCGCTTTGAATGGTGCCGACTAATTCCTTTAATGTTTCTTCCGCTTCACCCAGCAAAATGAAATCGGCTCCCTCGTTGAGATATTTTTTGTATTGATCTGTAGAATCCGAACTTGAAACGATCACGGTGCACCCGCGGTCCTTTCCAAGGCGGCACATTCGGAACGCGGCTTCCCTCATATTAGTCAGGCACATCTTCGTGAGATAATTGAATCCGTCATCATAGATTACCAGGAAACGGGGGTTGAATTCTTCTAATGCGGGAACAATTTCCTCCGGACTATGGGAAAACATCGTATCATACAGAGACACATCATTTCCTGATTCCCTCACTACAGCAGCTGCATACAAGGTGGCCAACGGCGGATAGGGCTGGCCCGTGGCCCATTGCTTCGGGTCAAATCTCAAAAAATAGGAATGTGTGAAAAGAATCTTATCCATGGCACACGGTTGAATATTTCAGGCGCTTCAATTTTGACTTTTATTTTTCAGATAAATCGCATATCCCTGCACGTGATCCTTCAGGGCATACTTACGGCCAGCAAGCTGGCCGATAAAATCCCGGATATCAGCACCAACATTTACGAGGTAGCTCGCAAATGTCGGAACGCAGATCATTTCGGGTTGATGAGCCTGAAGGTCATTAAATAGTGTTTTCCTGGCCAGCTGCGTTTGAGTCACATTAAAATAGATAGTTGGTGATTGCCGTTCAGAATATGCCTGGGCTATGGCCCCATATCCTGCAATGAGCACCTGGTCATTCGGAGCAGTATTTGATTTGATCCACAGGCCCAGTAATTTTTTTCCATAATCGCTCTCCTGATTATCCATCGCCTGCTGATCAATACCTTTCTTTTTTGGGGTAGCGGACAAAAGACCTTTAAGGCTGAAAACCGGTTCCAGCAGTTTCGGGAAAAAACAAATCCATAATACGATAATGATGGGCTTGTAGGGTAATCCGTAGAAGTCGATCAAATAAGTCAAGCACAAGGCATTCATTATGGATAATGCAGGTAGCAGATGTTTAAAATGTTGCGGAGTAAAAGTTCCTATCACAGTAAGGCCGACAAATTCACAGGCAAGCCAAATAAGAAAAATATCATTTCTTTTATTAATGAAGAAATAACCGATAAACCCGGGAAAGAGAAGTGTCATTTCCGAAAACAAAAAATGGTTAAAAAAATTATTCAGCTCCCAGGATATGGAATGATCGGTTACGCTGCCTGCACCGAAATTGTCGTACAACGCAAAAAGAATAATATCATGAACATGAATACCTGCCATGGAAAGAATTCCTATAATAATAAATAAACT
>PLEB01000435.1 GCA_003136915.1 Chitinophagaceae bacterium | reverse complement strand
CCTCTAAAAATACGGACTAATCATCCAATACACCACCACCCCCGAAACTGCAACATAAAACCACATGGGCCAGGTGATCCGGGCGAGTTTCTTATGTTGGATGAATTTTTCCTGAAAGGCTTTTTGCAAAGTGAATAATACAAAGGGAATGATCACACCGGATAAAATGATGTGGGAACTCAACACAAAATAATATACATATCTCAGGTTTCCGGCGCGCAGTTTTTCATCCGCGCTCAGCACACCATCATGATTGAGATCTCCGAACATTACCGAAGGCGTGGTGCTGTGATAGATTACATAGGAAACCAGAAATATTGAACTCAGCACCACGGCAGTCAGATTTGCCGCACGGTGCGCCCTGATCCTCTGGTGTTTTATAAAATATAAACTCGACAATAAAAGAATTGCTGTGGTTGAATTCAGTATGGCGTGAAAGAGCGGCAGCGCAGAGGTATTAAATCCGGGATTTATTTTTGCATGCGGAAGCAGGATCAAAGCGGCTACTGCCAGCGGGACCGCAACAGAGACTATTACAATAGGAATCGTGAGGCTCCTTTCTTTCATATCAATTCTTTATTTTGGATAGGATATCTGGGTTTCCTGAAGAGAAAATAAACGAGCGCCCCGGTTGCTACTACGATCAGCAAAAGCATCGGGATCAGCGGCTTCAATTCCCGGAGGGGAGAAACATAATCCTTATCTTTTTCAAGCATAATAAAAACGATATCATTGGCAAGCTTCGCCAGGTCCGCACTATCCAATCCGTTATAATATCCCCGCACCACGTGATACTTGTCGAGCAAAACCATCTTCGGCGTATGAATGAAATTAGAATCCACGCCTTCACCGTCCACCAGACCCATTTTCAATTCATTGAGGGCAAAATCATAGATTTCCTTCTTTGGGCCCGTCAGCAACCACCAGAGATCGGGGTCGACGCCAAATTTGTCCGCATATTTTTTGAGTACGGTCACGGAATCGCGCTCCGGATCCACGCTGAATGAAACGAATTGTACAAAAGCAGGATTCAATTCCTTAAAGCGGTCCTTGGTCTCTAGCGCGTCCTGGAGTTTTTTCATATTGGCAGTGAGATAGGGGCAGATAGAAGGGCAGTGTGTAAAGAAATAATCGGCAACGATCACTTTGCCCTTCGTGTCATTATACAGGGAAACGGAGCGGCCCAACTGATTGGTCAGCTGAATATCGGCCACAGGATGCCAGGCGGTATCGGTCATTTGCTTGCCGTTCTCCATCCGGGTTATTACCGTATCATAATAATAATGGCGCGGCATATCGAGAGCGGTTTCACTGACCTTTTTCATGATCAGGTAACCGCTAATGGGGATCAGCAGGGCAATCACTATCGCTATAAGCGCTTTCTTACTCAAATTACCTGGGTTGACAGATAAAAAAACCACCGCCTGCAGGCAATGGTTGTTCAAAATATTTTATGCCGCACTGCTCCTTCCCTTACTCAACGCCGGGCTTTTTTGCCTCCGGATGATGTTCTGTTTTTTGAACCGGGGTTTTGCTTTGTTCATACTCGTACCGGTCGTACCTATTGCGAAGATGACGGAAGGAAGCGCCATCAGATACGAAGGCAATAACAAACCACACAAATAACAAACAGGGAACAGCAACGGTCATCACCATGTTTTTGATCTCATGGCCCAGGTGCATGAATTCGGCGATGATGAAAAATGCTTTTGCAAGGGTCATGATAAGAAAAACACCGTTCAGGATATGTTTGGGAAGAAAATCCGTTTCATAATACAGGATGGCAACCCCGAGCTCAAAAATAGTGATGGCAGTTAATATCCAGAATGTTCTCCAGATGATCCGGGTATCAAAACTGTGTTTATCGTTGTGCTGTGTTTGCGGTGCTGTCGTTGCTACTGAATCCATATACCGAATAAATTAAATTATAACAGGTAAAAACAGGTGAACACAAATACCCAGACCAGGTCAACGAAATGCCAATAGAGTCCGGCTTTTTCAATCATCAGGTAATGTCCTTTCCGGTCAAACACGCCCCGCCAGGTCATGATCAACATAATCGTATTCACAATGACGCCCGAGAATACATGGAATCCATGAAAACCTGTAATGGTAAAAAAGAAGTTTGTAAAATTGGTAGTTGATTGGGTGCCGTCAATATTCATAAACGGATTTCTTCCCCACCAGGCTCCTTCCGAATGCAGGTGCGTCCATTCCCAGGCCTGGCAGCCGAGAAAGGCAAGCCCTCCGATAATCGTTAGAAACAACCATTTCATAACAGATTTCCGGTCGCCATTATGTCCTGCACCCACAGCCATTACCATCGTAACGGAACTCATGATCAGGATAAATGTCATCAGACTCACAAAAGCTAGCGGCACGGGCATTTCCCCGATAATGGGAAAGGTCTTGAATACTTCATTGGGATTGGGCCAGGAGTTCGAGGACATGCGGACAGTTCCATAGGCGATCAGCAGAGCACCGAAAGTAAAGGCATCGCTCATGAGAAAATACCACATCATGAGCTTTCCATACTCTACGTGAAACGGACTCTTTCCGCCACTCCACCATTTTTGACCCGCAGGAACTGCTTGTGCCATGAGATTGTTTTTGTCTGGTTCACAAATTTATCTAACAAATACCAAACTTACTGTACCCATAAAAAGAAAATAAACAGGTAAATCCAAAGGATATCTACAAAATGCCAGTAAGTGGATACCACTTCCACCGGCACGGCATTATAACTTTTTATACGCGCATTGCCGGACCTTACAAATAGCGTCAGCAACGCGATCACACCGCCCAGTACATGAAGCGCATGCAGACCCGCAATAATATATAAAAACTGGGCGGCCCCGGATCCTTTCAATACCATCCCGTTTATCCATAAATGCCGGAAACCTACAAATTGCAATAACATAAATACCAAACCCAGACAAGCAGTAACCCCGATCAGCTTTTTATATTTTATCATACTTCTTTCCCGGAAAGATTTCAGGGAAAGCTGCATGGTCAGGCTGCTGATCAGGATAACCGTGGTGGAGTACCAGAAAGCCACGGGCACCTGAAAATTCGTCCAGCCCGGCTGTTCACGCTTTACAAGAAAAGCGCTGGTGAGTCCGGCAAACATCATCATAATACTGGCTATACCTACCCATAAGGTAAATTTATGGGGATGTATTTTTTTATTCTGATCAACCACGTTTGCAATTTCAGGTGAATAGCCCATTTTGCTCAATTCAATACATGAACTTTATCAATCAATAAAGCCAGCAACACAACCGGCAGGTAAATATAGCTGGCAAACATAACCCGCCTCGCTGCACCGGTCGTCATATCCAGGTATAACCTCACGCAAAAGCCCACCATAAACAGGTTGGCGACCAGCACCACAAAAAGACTTAACATACCACTCATGCCATTGAAATAAGGCATCACGCCCACTGGCAATAAAAGCAGCGAATAAATAACTGCCTGAAGGGCAGAATATTTTGTTTGTCCTTCTCCCGAAGGCAATAATTTAAATCCTGCCGCACTGTAATCCTTATGCGCTATCCAGGCAATGGCCCAGAAATGCGGGAATTGCCAGAAGAATTGTATTGTAAATAGTATCCAGGCCCCCGCGGTCAGGCTGTCGTTCCCAGCGGCCCAACCGATCAGGCAGGGCATTGCACCAGGTATTGCTCCAGCCAAAACTGCAACAGAACTCACTTTCTTCAGCGGCGTATAAATAAATGCATAGAAAAAAAGACTGAATAGAGACAACATTGCTGCCAGGGAATTAAATTGCCAGAGCAGCATTACACCCGTCAGTCCGCAAATGATAGCAAACGACATCGCTTCTGCCACCTTCATTCTTCCGGCAGCAACGGGACGGCCCGCAGTCCGTTTCATCATGGCATCCGTATTTTTTTCCAGCGCCTGGTTGATTGCATTTGCACTGCCAGTCACCAGCATTCCGGCAACAAAAAGTAAAAGTATAGCCTTGAGATCAAAGCCGGTCACCAGTGGCGCCAGCAAATAGCTGACAACAGCTGAAAAAACAACCATGAAGCTGAGATTGAATTTGACAAGCAACATGTAGTCCTTCAGTTTCGCCGCTATCTTAAAAGAACTGGATTGCTTCACCGTGTCCTGTTCCATCAAATGATAGGATTTATTTACGGAACTAATGATGCTGTTCATTAGATCCCAGAGGTTCTGTTTGTGGAATAAAATCCCTTTCGTCCTTGCCGTAATCATAAGCCCAGCGGTGTACCTCAGGAATCTCTCCGGGCCAGTTACCGTGGCCTGGTCTGATTGGTGTTGTCCATTCAAGTGTGTTAGCTCTCCAGGGATTGGTCGAAGTAACTCTCCTGCCTTTAAATATGGAATAAAAAAAGTTGAATACAAACATGAGTTGCACGGCAAATACCACCATCGCAACATCGGTAATGAACTGGTTCAATGCGCCGAATTGCCGGAAAGAGGACCAACCGCTGTAATCCATGTAACGACGAGGCATGCCTGCGAGACCTTCATAATGCATTGGCCAGAAGATCAGGTAGGCACCTGCCAGCGTAACCCAGAAATGGATATACGCCATGGTATTATTCATGTATCGCCCAAACATTTTCGGGAACCAGTGGTAGACGCCGCAGAACATCCCGAAGAATGCTGCGACACCCATCACCAGGTGAAAATGCGCAATCATGAAATAGGTATCATGCAAATGGATATCGAGTGTGGAGTTACCAATAAAGATTCCGGTAAGACCACCTGAAATAAATATGCTCACAAAGCCGATAGCGAATAACATGCCCGGCGTGAATTGCAGGTCCCCGCGCCAAAGCGTGGTGAGCCAGTTAAACACCTTGATCGCCGAAGGAACCGCAATTAATAATGTCAATAGTACGAACACCGATCCCAGGAATGGATTCAATCCTGTTACAAACATATGGTGCGCCCATACGAGGAAGGCCAGTATCGTGATCGCAAAAAGTGATCCTACCATGGCCATATAACCGAAAATCGGTTTCCGGGAATTGATGGCCATGACTTCGGACACCAATCCCATGGCCGGCAGAATAATAATATATACTTCCGGATGCCCCAGGAACCAGAACAAGTGCTGGAACAGGACCGGGCTACCGCCTTCATTCGGGAGGGCCATTTGAGTGGAGGTGATAAATATGTCTGATAGATAAAAACTGGTTCCGAAGTGCCGGTCAAAAAATAATAAGATCAATCCGGAAAGAAGTACGGGGAAAGAAAGTACACCCAGGATCGCCGTAAACAACAATGCCCAGATGGTAAGTGGAAGCCGCGTCATGCTCATCCCTTTTGTTCGCATATTCAGGATGGTCGTAATATAATTCAGCCCGCCCAGCAAGGCTGATATCACAAACAGGGCCATGCCAACAATCCAGAAATCCATCCCTGACATCGACCCCAGGTTCGCATCTCCCAGCGCGCTCAGAGGCGGGTAGACCGTCCATCCTCCGCTCGCGGGACCTGTTTCAATAAACAAAGAAGAGATCATCACCACGCTGGCCATCCAGAAAAACCAGTAAGAAAGCATATTGAGAAACGGAGACGCCATATCCCTCGCGCCGATTTGCAGCGGGATCAGAAAATTCGCAAAGGTTCCGCTCAGTCCCCCGGTAAGTACAAAGAACACCAGTATGGTTCCATGCATGGTCACCAGTGCATAATAAGCCTCAGGCGTAAGCTTTCCACCCTTGGCCCATTTACCGAGAATGTCTTCCAGCCAGGGGAAAGTGGAGTCTGGGTAACCCAGCTGAAGCCTGAATACAACTGACATCAGTCCGCCGATTATCGCCCAGATAATACCGGTGATCAGGAACTGTTTGCAAATCATTTTATGATCCTGGCTGAATACATATTTTGTGATGAAGCTTTGATGATGATGGTGCACATCATGCTCAATGTGCACATCATGCGAAACCACTGATTCTCCATGTATCGTCAATTCATTACTCATCAGAAAAAAATTTAATCCTTTTAGTATAAATCTTTTTACTTAGTCTGAGCCACAAGTTTTGATGTGGTGTTCAGCTTTAGTTTTGCAGCAGGCGCCGCAGTTGAATCCTTTCCGGCCACTGGCGTTGAAGGCGGTTCTTTGGCCTTCATCACTTCCGTATAGTTGGGTTGCTGCTTTGCCCTCCAAAGAATGAATTCTTCCTCAGTCACTACCTGGATCTCGCCGCGCATCGAATAATGTCCCCGCCCACATATCTGGTCACAAGAGATCTCATATTCAAAGTCCGGATCCCCGGTTTTCTTTTTCATTTCAACTGTGGTAAATAAGGGCGTAAACCATATTGTTGTGGGCATACCCGGAACAGCATCCATCTTCATCCTGAAAGCAGCCATGCCAACATCGTGAATTACATCCCTGGAATTAATGATCAGCTTTACAGGTTTTCCTACAATCAGGTACATGGTATTGGAAACGACGATATCGTCGTGGGAATGTTCGTCATCCCACAACAACCCCAACATATTATTATCCTTGTCGCTGATATTCCTATAATATTTCTTGCCGAATACATTGTCCTTCCCGGGATAGCGGAATATCCAGTTAAATTGTTTGCCCGTAACCTCCACCTCCATCGCATTCTTTGGTGCATCGCCGGTGATCTGGAACCAGTACATCAGGCCAAACCCTACAAGAACGGTAAGTGCAATCGCAGGAACCACGGTCCAGATAAGCTCGAGTTTATTATTATGGGGGAAATAATATGCTTTTCTATTTTCAGTATGCTGGTACCTGAAGGAGAACCAGAATAGCAGGATCTGCGTAATAAAAAATACGACTCCCGTGATGCCAATGGTAATATAAAGCATCTGGTCAATCTTTTGTCCGTGGTCCGATGCTGCTTCACCCAGGATCCTTCCCTTAAATAAGTCGTTGCACCACCAAACGCCGATCAGTCCCAGCACGAGAAAAACGATCATCAGGAATCCGTTGATCCTGTTATTCTGTTCCAGATTCTTCTTCTCGCCTTTCAGAATGCCTACGTATTCGCTGGCCTTGGCAATCTGAAACGTGATTACAAAACCCAATAATAATATTGCAAATAGAAAAATACTTGACATGGTACTTAAGTATAATGAATAATACTTTCTTTAAAGAATGGATTATTCTTGGCCAGGAGCGGATACTTCGACATCACCCTGCCTGTCTGAAAAATAATTATACCAACAAATCCTGCCGCGATTCCAAAATCAAATAGATTCATGGTTACGTGGTCGGGAAGTATGCTTCCGAAAACGATCTGGTAGAAATCCAGCCAGTGACCAAAAAGCAAAGCTACAGACATAAAAGTTACGATCGTGTAGTTGCGTTTTGAAGGTGTGCTCATATAAATTAGTATGGGAGCCAAAAAGTTGATAACCAGATTTAAGAAAAATATGCCGGAGTAAGCGCCTTCTGCCCGCGCTTTGAAATAAATTGTTTCTTCAGAAATGTTGGCATACCAGATCAGCATGAATTGCGCAAACCACAGGTAGGTCCAGAAAATTGAAAACGCAAACTGAAATTTTCCCAGGTCATGCAGATGCTCCCTGTTGGTATACTCCAGGTAACCCTTATTTTTCATGTACACAACAAATATTGAAATAAGCGCGACGCCGGCAACAAAAGTGCTCGCAAAGATGTACCAGCTGTACAATGTGGAGTACCAGTGAGCGGCAAAGCTCATCATCCAGAGCCATGGAATCACAGCAGCAACAGTGAGCGCATACCATACTATAAAAAGGGCAGCCCAAACGGTATTCTTAAAAACAAATTTCTTTCCTTCTTCCAAACTCATAGGGTGGTCATCTGATTTCCTGCTGATCTGCCGCATTTTCAATCCGATCAGGCTCCACAAACCGATCGCCGCGATCGTCCAGGTCATAAAGAAACCAGGGTTAAGAAATCCCCTCTTCCCGCTGAGGGCCGCATCTTTGGCTACTTTGGTTTTGTCAAGCCACTCATAAATCATGGATTTATGACCAAACACAATGATCAGCAGTATAATGAAAGTTATCGTACCAATCACCGGAACGCAGGCAGCAATGGCTTCTGTAACTCGTTTGAACGAGATCTGAAATCCGGCCATGGCCAGCGTGGTGGCGGCGAAGAAAAACATGACGGCATTCGTCACCATCAAAAAGTAAATGCTGTTATGCAGGAGCACACCCCAGAACTTCGCCTGATGCGCATCGTCTCCCGTGCCGTAAACAAAAAATCCGATGATCAGGGAAAGAACTCCTACTCCGATCAGACCACGTGACCACATCCTGAAACCGGAAGTAATTTCAAAACGTTCTCTAAGTGACATTCGTAATAATTTTTATTCGTTTCTCTGTTTACTTCTATTTTGCAACTTTTGTCGAATCCGGTGCTGCCTTTACCGATGCTTTGCCTTTGGCCTGCATGGATTTCACATAGTCAATCACCATCCAGCGCTGCCTTGTATCCAGCTGGGATGCATAGCTTCCCATTTTATTTTTGCCATAGGTCATGGAATAATACATCTGCCCCTCGGGCATAGCTTCATATTTCGCATCGCCAACCAGGGTTGCCGGCTTGGCAGGGAACGGACCGTCGCCACCTTTATATAACGGGCCGTTTCCATCTAACTTGGGTCCATGACAAATACCGCAATTCACGAGGTACAATCTGTTTGCTTCAACCATGTTTTCTGAATCCAGTGCAGGTATCGGATTTTTGTAGGATTTTGAAGCCACGTAGTTCGTCGAATCTCCCTCCTTGTCTTTCGGAATCGAAAACGGTAGCAACTCTCCCCTCTTGATGGTTCCGGGAACGGGTGTGTTGCTGTAGTGAATTCCATTTTTCAGTAATTCCTCCTGCTGTTCCGGCGTAACCGAATAGGTTTCATAGGCGCGGCTATAAGCCATGTCCGGCATATAAATCCTGCCCGGGTTCCTCCGCACATCACTGCAGGCAGTAAGTACAAATGCCGCCAGGCAGGAAGGGATAATTATTTTTGTGATCAGCATTGCAGGTTTCATTTCGTTTATGCCAGAATTGCGTTAGGGTTTTCAAAAGTCTTTCTGTTCCTGCTATAGGATCCAAGCCACCAGCCTGTTTCCGCCATCTGTGTGTGCACTTCTTCCGCTCCGGCCTGGGAAAGAAATAATTTCAGTTCTTCTTCGTTGGTTTTCGCCGTGCATTCAATCACCATCACAAACCGGTCGTCCGTGGCCCGCAGGCTGAAATGATGTTTCCTCACAAAGGGCGCCATCTGGCAGAGATAACAAAAAGTCAACACCATACCCACTGCAGAAAAAAGTACAGTCAGTTCAAACATGATCGGGATCCAGGCAGGCAAAGAAAAATGGGGTTTACCACCAATATTCAAAGGCCAGTCCCATACCAATGTATAAGATATGCCAAGCAGCGCGGTAGTAGTACCTGAAATGCCGTAAATGAATCCTGCTGTTGGAATACTCGTATCTCTTAAACCCATGGCCTTGTCCAAACCGTGAATAGCCATCGGCGTATATACATCATACA
Source organism: Chitinophagaceae bacterium (assembly GCA_003136915.1). Classification (GTDB taxonomy): domain Bacteria; phylum Bacteroidota; class Bacteroidia; order Chitinophagales; family Chitinophagaceae; genus Puia. The sequence continues at coordinate 716 of PLEB01000435.1, read as the reverse complement.
GTTTATAACCGGCCGAACGGACCTTTCTCACCGCCTTAAACAAAACCTCTTCTTCTTCAAAACTCCCGACAACAAATTTTTTAATTGCCATAACTACGAAATTAATGTGCCATTTCATGTGCAAAGGCTTCCGGCGTTTCCTTTTCTGCTTCGGTCATCTTCGCCTTATAACCATCTCCGGATCTCTTGAGAATATGCTTAATTTCTGATAGCGCTATCACAGGGAAGAATTTGGAAAACAAAAAGTAACATGTAAAGAATAATCCGAACGTACCGAGATAAAAACCTACCTCCCAGATACTGGGCGAATAATAAGTGGCCCAGGAGCTGGGAATATAATCGCGGTAAATGGATGAGACGATAATTACAAACCGCTCAAACCACATCCCGATATTAACGATAACACTCATGAAAAAAGTAACCGTAAGATTTCGTCTCATCTTACGCGACCAGAATATCTGGGGGGAAAGAACATTGCAACTGATCATGATATAGTAGGCCCAGCCATAAGGACTGAATATATTCGCCCGGCTCTGCATGAAGGCCCAGCTTTCATACGGGTTCTGGCTGTACCAGGCAACAAACAATTCGGAGAGGTAAGCAATACCCACAATCGAGCCCGTAAGTACAATGATCTTATTCATCACATCGATATGCTCCAGCGTAATGTATTGTTCGAGATTAAATACTTTCCGCGTAATGATCAGTAAGGATTG
>PLEB01000072.1:179-7118 GCA_003136915.1 Chitinophagaceae bacterium | reverse complement strand
GGGGATTCACGAGGCTTTCAAAGCGGTCTACGATCTTATTTCCGTCGAAAAGCACAATAGCTAATTCGGTGATGCCGTTATTAGCGGCGTAACTGCCTGTTGTTTCAATATCTACAATAGCATACATAACCGGTAGTCCCTCGCCTGATTTGCTAATAAAGTTAGGAATAATCACCCTTCAGTTACAATCATTCAGCTTTTTTTAATATTAATGGGTTCGTACCCCTTGAAAGCGCCTGAATTCCGTACTTATGGTAGTATTTCACCTTTTAAATTCAACTCCATGAAACACATGCACGCTTTTCATCTTGGCGAAGAAACGACATTGGCTGCGATCATCGCTGTCCTGTACTTCTGCTCCATCATGCTATTTGCCTACGTCTTTACNNTTACCCTAACATGAAACGAACACAACAACGATCCGTTAACTCTGGCCAGCCGCCGGAGTTTTCCTTTTTTGGGGAATTTTGGGGAATTTCTTGCAAATTTTTCTCCCCAAACATTAGTAGTGCTCAGAAAAAGAATTTATATTTGTTCTGGAGTTATGTTCTGCCTGCCATAGTTTTGGTATTCCACGGGCATCCTCCCAAGTCGTAAGAGAAACCTACACAAGTTGATTTCTGTATCCTTTTGAAACAATAGTCTTTAAATCAACATGTTTCATCTTAAATTTTTCATTTATGAAAAGGATATTGCATTCGTTTCACCTTGGAGAAAATGTGAAGACAGCCTTATTCGCCTTCGGTTTTCTTGCACTGGTAATGCTGCTTTCCTACTTGTATTGGTTTGCATAGTGCGTATACCTCTGACTTTCTGAACTGATCCAGAAATTATTTCTCATTTGTTTGAGGCGTCAATCTTTTACTCCATACTACAGTTTCCCATCAAGGAAACTTTTTTATTTGTATCATGCGCGCAACCTTCCTGCGGTGATTAGCTAACTTCGCACTCCTTTAAAAAGATCCTGGATGGAATTGTCCAAACATTATGATCCTGCTGTTACGGAATCAGGCTGGTATGCACGCTGGAATGCCAATCATTATTTTAACAGCTTCCCAGATGACCGTAAACCTTTTACCGTCGTTATTCCACCGCCCAATGTAACTGGCGTACTTCATATGGGACATACGCTGAATGAAACCGTACAGGATATTCTCGTGCGTCGGGCCCGCATGAGTGGTTTTAACGCATGCTGGGTTCCCGGAAGCGATCATGCCTCCATTGCTACCGAGGCCAGGGTTGTCGCAATGCTCAGGGACAAAGGGATAGATAAGAACAGTCTTTCGCGCGAGGAGTACCTCAAATACGCATACGATTGGAAGGAAACTTATGGAAATATCATTTATGATCAGATAGCCAAACTGGGATGCAGTGTGGACTGGAACAGGACCAGCTTTACCATGGATGACCACTATTACAAAGCAGTAATTTCGGTGTTCGTTGATCTCTTCCGAAAGAAACTTATTTACAGGGGAGCCCGTATGATTCATTGGGATCCTGCTGCCAGAACCGCTCTTAGCGACGAGGAAGTGGAATACCAGGATGTGGAAGGCATACTCTATTTTATCCGGTATCCGATAATAGGGTCCGACGAATTTATTACCATCGCAACCCAGCGGCCGGAAACCATCATGGGAGACACCGCGGTTTGCGTAAATCCGCAGGATCCGAGATATAAGAATCTGAAAGGCAAACAGATCAATATTCCATTGATAAACAGGCAGGTACCGCTGATATTTGATGATTATATCGATATGGAGTTTGGAACCGGGGCGTTAAAAGTGACGCCTGCCCATGATATCAATGATTATAACCTGGGCCTAAAGCATGGGTTAAAGGTGATTAATACACTAAATGAAGACGGCACCCTCTCTCCTGCAGCGGAAATATTCGTGGGGATGGACCGGTTTGAAGCCCGTAAGAAAATAGTTGAACGACTTAGGAACGAAGGATTTCTCATGAAGGAAGAAGCCTATGCTACCCGTCTGGGTTTTTCTCAAAGATCACAGGCCGTTGTAGAACCCCGCATTTCCACGCAATGGTTTGTAAATATGAAGCCGCTGGCCGGCCCTGCACTCGAGCAGGTTTTTTCCGGAGCAATCCGGATTCATCCCGGAGAAAAATTTCTCGCAACTTATAAGTACTGGCTGGAAAATGTAAAAGACTGGTGCATATCGAGACAACTCTGGTGGGGCCAGCGAATACCTGCCTGGTACGACAACAAAAAAAGATTTGTCGTGGCTGAGAATGAGGAGGCGGCCATTGCAGCCTACAGACAGGAATTCGGCGCATTGCAGGAAGGAGAAATTCTAACGCAGGATGAGGACGTACTGGACACCTGGTTTTCTTCCTGGCTGTGGCCTATGGAAGTATTCCGCGGTATAACGGAGCCGGGTAACCGCGAAATCAGGTATTATTATCCCGGATCCGTTCTGGTGACGGGCCAGGATATTATTTTTTTCTGGGTGGCCCGCATGATTATGGCCGGGATGGAATATATGAACGAAAGACCTTTTTCCGATGTGTATTTCACCGGGATGGTAAGGGACAGACTTGGCCGCAAAATGAGTAAGAGCCTGGGTAATTCACCCGATCTGTTAAAACTCATTGAAAAATACGGAGCAGATGCAGTACGGTTTGGAATCATGATCTCCTCGCCCGCAGGCAATGATCTTTTATTTGATGAAGCAGGATTGGAACAAGGCAGAAATTTCAATAATAAAATTTGGAACGCGCTCAAGCTTGTGAAGGGATGGCAGGGAAGATTAGCAGAATCACCTGATAAAACTGAAAGTTCCGCAGAGATGAATTTTGCCGTTGTCTGGTTTGAAAACCGGTTCAACCAGGTAAAGAATGAAATGCAGCAATTAATTGCCGCATTTAAGCTCAGCGAAGCCTTAAAAAATCTATATTCCCTGATATGGGATGATTTCTGCAGTTGGTACCTGGAATGGGTGAAGCCGGGATATGAACAGGCAATGTCTCCGGCTATTTATAAGAGAACCATTTTATTCTTTGATGAACTTCTGCAATGGCTGCATCCATTCATGCCTTTTGTAACAGAAGAAATTTATCATTTGCTGAAGGATCGCGGAACGGGTGATGATCTTTGTATTAAACAATTCGGTGCTTTCGCGGACCCGGATTTACGAGTGCTCGGGACGGGCGGCCATCTTCGTGCACTCCTGACAGCAGGTCGTGAGTTTCGTCAGCAGCACCAAATGAAAAACACTGAACCCATTAGCCGAATAGTTCTACCAGGGGAAATATTCGGGGACAATCAGAGTCTTTATGCCATCATCCGGAGGCAACTCAACACTTCTGTTATTGATTTCAAAACGAATGAACTGGAAAAAGATCAACGGATACACGTGATTCCTTTCTTGGGCCACCAAATTGGCTTCGAAACGGAAAAAAAGATTGATGCGGTTAAACACCGTCATGACCTCGAAGAAGAGCTTAGCTATTATCAGGGATTTCTCGAAAACCTGAATAAGAAATTATCCAACGAACGGTTTGTCAAAAACGCGAGGCCCGAAGTAGTGGCATTAGAGAAAAAGAAAAAAGAAGATACGGAGGAGAAGATTGCAGCAATTAAGCTGACGCTTAATGGTTGACAGTTGACAGTTGACTTAAAAAGAAATATCAATTTTCTGCAGTTCCTCATAATGAACCGGCACCGTAAAACCTACCCCGCCTCTTCTCACTCTTACATTACCCTCCAGCCGGATCTTGACCTGGTTATTATTTATCAGCATTTGTATAGCATTTCCAAGCAATTGGCGGGGATTAAGGCGAAGGTTCAGTGGAACCAGGAAGCTGTCTTTTTTTGGAATATAAATAGTAGAATCCATAATATAATGGTTGGCCAGCTGATCGTTGAGATATAGGCTTATATCAGCCCGGTTCAATTGCATGTTGAAGGGATTGGGATTATAAAAAGCAAGGTTGGTATGGAGCAGGGACTCATCCATACTGAATTTATCAATTCTCAGGTCGCGAAAACCCAGGTATTCCGGCGCCACCGGTCTGGTGCAGGAAAAAATAAAGAGAGTACCTAAAAAACATAAAATATGAATATAACGTCTCATCATTATTGCAATATAATACCTTTCTGCTTTAATTTGCGGAAGCGTTGANNATTACCACATTTTCAAATTTTCAAATTTTCAAATTAGCCTTCCTTGCCCACCTTCCTCCTGGAAAACGACTTGATCAGAGCTGAGGTTTCCTCTAAGGGAGCTGAACTTCAGCGCATTTTCCATAAAGGGAATCGTCTGGATTACCTGTGGAATGCAGATCCGGCTTTCTGGCCAAAACATTCGCCCGTGCTTTTTCCGATAGTGGGTCAATTGAAAAACAATACTTACTATTATCAGGGAAAGCCTTATCAAATGGGCAGACACGGATTTGCGAGGGACAAAGATTTCATCCCTGAAAAACAATCGCCGACAGAACTGCGGCTCCTGCTTCGCAGCGATACGGAAACAAAAAAAATCTACCCCTTCGATTTCGAATTCAGAATCCGGTACTTGTTGGATAAAGATGAGCTCAGCACGGAATACCTCGTAAAAAATACCGGATCTTCCATATTATTGTTTTCAGTTGGCGGCCATCCGGCATTCCGTCTGCCACTGGTAAACGATACCCAGTATGCCGACTACTACCTGCGATTCGAAGAAAAAGAAACGCTTGCCCGCTGGCCCATTTCACCCGATGGATTGATTGAAACGCAGCCCGTTCCGCTGTTGAATGATACGGATCGTTTGAATCTGCTTAAACCTTTATTCTACCACGATGCACTTGTTTTTAAATACCCTGCTTCATCAGAAATATCCCTGCTTTCATCAAAAACCAGCCATGGCATTGATCTTCAAATAGGCGAGTTTCCTTACCTGGGAATCTGGGCGGCTAAAAACGCGGATTTCCTTTGCCTCGAGCCCTGGTGCGGTATAGCAGACAGCGTGACCAGCAATCAGCAGCTGGAAGGTAAAGAAGGCATCGAAAAAGCCAATCCCGGAAGCACATTCAGTCGTCAATGGAGGGTCAGGCTATTTTAAAAAGATGTTTTGAATTTGCGGATGAACGGCAGGGAGATCTGATGAAATTGTACGAAATTTATACCCAAAACCAAGTATCTGTCACGTTACCTGAATATCATCTGGAGCAGCCTGAAAATGGCCATCGCAGAATTCCGCTCCAATAAATTGCGGACCTTTCTTTCCCTCCTGGGAATCACATTTGGCATATTCTGCATTATCAGCGTTCTGGCTACTATCAATAGCATGAAAACAGCCGTACAGAATGATATTAAAACCCTGGGAACAAATACCGTATTCATAGATAAATGGGAGTACCGGAACGACAATGATTACCCCTGGTGGCGGTTTATTAAAAGACCCTCACCAAAATATGAAGAAGTTAACGAGCTAAAAGAACGTGTGCCGATTATTCAGAATGCGACTTTCATGACTTCTGATAATTCCGTGGTGGAATTCGAAAACGATATTCTTTCCGGAATCAACTATTATGGAGTGACCGAAGATTTCGCCAAAATCGAGCATTTCGGGATTGGTGAAGGAAGATACCTTCAACAAACAGATTTTGATCACGGGGCCAATTCGCTGGTGCTGGGTACCAATATTGCGGAGAAATTATTCTTGAAACCGGAAAGGGCTATTGGCAAAATAGTCAGATTGAAGAATGGAAAACCTGCTATTGTGATCGGCGTGATTGAAAAGCAAGGTCAGAGTATGATGGATATGTGGCAATATGATGATTGCGTGATCATGCCTTACAAGTTTTTAAAACAAATGGTCCGCGATGATGACGCCCAGCCAAAGATCATAGTTGAAGGCAAAGAAAACGTAAGCATTCCGGCATTAAAGGAAGAATTGACCGGGGCCATGAGATCCATCCATAAATTAGCTCCAGGTCAGGAAGATGATTATTCTTTAAATGATATTGAATCCTTCGCCAAGTTCATGGATACCATATTTTCAAACATAAATAAAGGCGGTTGGGCCATTGCAGCCCTTTCCCTGATTGTGGGCATGTTCGGAGTAGCCAATATCATGTTTGTTACCGTTCGGGAAAGGACGGCGCAGATCGGATTAAAAAAAGCACTGGGCGCAAAAAAAAGTACAATCATATCTGAATTCCTTCTTGAATCTTCTTTCCTCTGTATTATTGGAGGACTGATCGGCCTCATTGCTGTTTTCGTTCTTGCCTTTGTATTCACTTCCCTCTTTGGATTTAAGGTATTTGTCCCAATGGATATTATTGGGCTAGCTGTAGGCATCTGCCTTTTCGTAGGGGTCATTGCCGGCATTATCCCGGCAGTAACGGCCGCAAACCTGGACCCGGTAGTTGCTATTCGTTCAACGACCTGATCCCTCATCCTCCTTTGCACTTTCTCAAATATCTTTGCGCTAATTTAAATTCATTCATTTGTCCATTACCATTCTGGCTATTGAATCTTCCTGCGATGATACGGCGGCATCCGTTTGCCGCGACGGGCATATTATTTCGAATATTATTGCAAGTCAAAAAATCCATGGCCAATACGGCGGGGTTGTTCCTGAACTGGCCAGCCGCGCACATATTCAGCATATAGTTCCCGTTGTTGATCAGGCTTTGAAAACTGCCGGTTGCGGCCTCGCGGAACTGAATGCAATAGCATTTACACAATCACCTGGATTGATTGGTTCTTTGCTGGTAGGCTCACAGTTTGCAAAATCACTTTCACTTTCTTTAAATATTCCATTGATTGCTGTCCACCATATGCAGGCGCACGTGCTCGCTAACCTGATTGAAGATGCCACGGATCAGCAAAAACTGCCTGAATTCCCGTTCTTGTGCCTGACAGTCAGCGGTGGCCATACACAGATCGTCGTTTGCGAATCACCCATCCTGTTAAAAGTAATTGGCGAGACTACA
>PLEB01000072.1:0-122 GCA_003136915.1 Chitinophagaceae bacterium | reverse complement strand
GATATCTGTGCATCAATTCAGTCGCGCATCGTTTCCATCCTGCTTAACAAACTAAAAAAAGCTGCCGAACAAACCGGAATCTCGAGTGTTTGTCTCGCTGGTGGCGTAGCCGCAAATAAGGG
>PLEB01000329.1 GCA_003136915.1 Chitinophagaceae bacterium | reverse complement strand
CCTGAATTATTAAAGGTGGGCACCAGAACGCAGACTTTCAGCCCATCAAATTGATCCTGTAATGTATTCACATTGTTCATAGGCCAAAATTAGTTGACGGTTGACAGTTGACGGACTTTATGTGCAAATCCGCATATAGTGTCGGTCAACCGTCAACTATTTTGGTACACTCCGCGTATCAAAACCGTACATATTATTGAAGACATATTTTACAAGTAATTGATTAACATAACTTCATAGTCTGGCATTTTCTTGGTGGAAAAAGAAATGTGCTAAGGTGAAAATGAAATGCAGACTGCCTAATTTCCACATTAGCATATTTGTATTTCCATTTTCAAATTACCACATTTTCAAATTTTCAAATTAATCTTGCTTGCTAAAAAACTTCATCCTCGTTGCCTGGAGAAACCTGCTGAAGAATCGCACACTCAGTGTGATCAACCTGGTGGGACTTTCGCTTTCGGTGGCTTTTTGCCTGCTCCTGTTGTTCTACATCCGGAATGAACAATCCTACGATTCGTTTCATCAGAAGAAGGACCGGCTCTTCCGCATGGAGATGACGAATCTATTTCCTCCGGCGAACCCGAAACCAAAGGATCATTTATTTTCCTTTTTCACTGAAAAGGAAGATGTCGAAAACGAGGTGATAGTGCCCTTGATTGTTGGGCGTGATATTCAACATAGTTTTCCGGAAGTCAAAAGCATTACCCGTTTTCAGGACCAGGAGGATCAACTGGTGAAAGTGAACAATCAGACTTTTAAACAGCCGCATGTGTTATATGCGGATAATACCTTTTTTACTAATTTTTCTTTCCAGATCCTGAAGGGAGATCCCAAAACTGTTTTGAATTCTATCCACGGTGTGGTATTGTCCGCATCTGTTGCGAAGAAATATTTTGGAAATGAGGAAGCCGTAGGTAAAACCATTGAATTGCTCAGCGACAGCACAAGGTTATTCACTGTTTCCGGAATTGCAGAAGATGCACCTGCCAACTCAAGCATTCAGTATGGCATTGTTTTTCCATTACAATCGGATCCTTCCTATAAGCGGGATATCAGTCGCGGGTTTGAATCGGGTCAGCAGCTCCTGATACTGGAATTGGGAAACGGGGTCTCCGTTGAATTGTTTCAACAAAAGATCAACCGCTGGATGAAANNACATTATACTGACCTGAAAAATATATACCAGCTGGTCTGCCTGATGGTTGTGATTATTTTGATCGCCTCCCTGAATTATGTTTTACTGGCTATCTCCGGCGCAGCAGGCCGGTCGGGCGAGGTCAGCGTGAGGAAAGTAATGGGCGCCAACAAAAGATCGGTCATATTACAATTTTGGGTGGAAGCCCAAATTGTGGTGATTTTTTCTGTGTTGGTTGGGCTCGCCCTGTGCAGAATATTTCTGCCTTTTTTCAATCAGACAATGAATACCCGGATTTTTTTTAATGACTTTTCCCTTTGGGAAGTCGGCGCCGATGCAGCGATCTTATGTTTAAGTCTGGGCATTTTTGCAGGATATTATCCTGCCCGTTTACTATCTAAAATGAAACCCGTATCGATCCTTAACGGATTCCGAACCTATAAGATAAATCCGCGTTTCTCTACCATTCTGGTAGTTCTCCAATATACGGTCTGCGTCGTACTAATGATCTGTGCTTTTGTCATCAACCGGCAAATGCATTATATCCATAACAAAAACCTGGGATTTGATAAAGAGCAGGTTCTTATAGTAAAAAATCCAACCTATGATTTTGCTTTCACGAAGAAAGTAAAGGAACGTCTCTACGATTTTGCGCAGTCACAGCCTTCCATTGTTCAGTATTCCGGAATGAATGGCAGTTTAGATGGTTCCTATAATACAACTGGATTCATACTCAACGGTGAGCAGGAATGGCGCAGTGTACTTACAGTGGATTATAATTATTTTGACTTGCTGGGCCTGAAAATATTGAAGGGAAGGGCTTTCTCCCGTTCCTTTCCTACCGATACTGTGCGGAAGCAGAGACCAGTGGTTGTGAATGAAGCTTTATTCAGCATGCTGGGTAAATCTGCAAACCTCGGAGAATATAACGAGGCCCTGGATGCAACCATTATCGGCGTTGTAAAAGACTATAACGTCGAATCTCTGACCAGGAAGATTAACCCCGTGGAACACCGTCTGACGCAAGGTTATGTTACGAATTTTATGTTTAAGGTGAAACCGGGGAAAATGCAGCCTGCGATTTCAAATATTGAAAAAGAATGGAAAGAAATCACTTCCAACTACCCGTTTGAATATACATTTCTTGATCAGACCATTGCCAAAATGTATGAAGAAGATACGCGCTGGCAAACCATTATTCAGGCTTCCTGTTTTTTTGCCATACTCATTGCCTGCCTGGGCTTGTTCGGATTATCAGCTATCAATGCCATTAACCGGAATAAGGAGATTGGTATCCGTAAAGTACTTGGCGCCAGCATTGCTGATATTGTATCCATCTTATCGAAGAAATTTATATTATGGGTAGGGGCTTCCATTGTGATTGCCATCCCGTTTGCGGGGTGGATGATGAATAAATGGCTGGAGGAATTTGCCTATCGAATCCGGATCAGCTGGTGGATGTTTGTGCTGGTAGGAATCATGGCCCTGGCCATCGCTTTTTTCACCATCAGCTATCAGGCGATAAAAGCGGCGGTGCGGAATCCTGTACGGAGTCTTAGAGAAATGTGATTTTCACATTTACACATTTCTAAAGCTTTCACTCATCTTCTCCAGCAGCCGCGTTTCAATCATCTTCTGCGTCAGCAGCAGCATGTTCAAATAGGCTTTTGAATGGGAGATTCCATGACCGATGATCACGGGTTTGTTTACGCCTAGAACGGGCGTTCCGCCGTAATCCTCAAAATTGAAGCGGTCAAAATACTCATTCTTTATTTTCTGGCGTTCAATGACCTCGTGGAGGGATTCCGCAAGTTTTAATATGATGTTGCCTGTGAATCCTTCACAAACCATTACGTCGGCAGAATCCATAAAAATGTCGCGGCCCTCGATATTGCCTACAAAATTAATCTGCGGATTGGCCTTAAGCAGGGGATAGGTAGCTTGTGCAAGCACATTGCCTTTGCCTTCTTCTTCTCCGATATTAATGAGTCCTACGCGGGGATTTTCTATGCCGAGAATATGTTTTGCATAAAGGGATCCGAGAACCGCAAACTGGTTCAGGTGTTCTGCCTTGCAATCAGCGTTGGCGCCTACATCCAGAAGCAACCCCGTCTTTCCATTTTCCCGGGGAACAATGGTGGCAATAGTGGGTCTTTGAATGCCTTCAATCGGTTTTATGGTATAGAGTGAGCCGACCAGCATGGCTCCAGTATTGCCCGCACTGATAAAGGCATCTACTTTTCCGGTCGCGAGCAAATGAAATCCAATGGCAATCGATGAATGTTTTTTTTCTTTCAGGGCCTTTAAAGGATGTTCATGCATCCCGATCACCTGGGTGGATGGAATGATTTTGAAGGCCTTGGCAGGAAGCGCATACTGGGCAACCAGTGGTTCCAAAATATGAATGTCACCAATAAGCGAAACAAAAGCCGGGGAAGGCTGATGAGCTAAGTAATCCCGGATCCCTTTCACCACTTCTTCGGGTGCGTAATCTCCGCCCATCATATCAAATGCAATATTCATCCAGCTTAGATATACATTAAAAAGCAAGGGAAATTCCCTACAGTAGGTACGCTTAAAATATCATACCGGTCTATCCGGATGACAAAGGGTGAATCTTTATTTTACAGGCGATTTCTCAACGACCACTTTTCCTTTGTAAAATAACTTCCCTTCGCTCACATGAGCGCGATGGCGAACATGGAGTTCACCTGTAGCACTATCCTTGCTCAGGGTGACTTTAGAAGCTTTGTAATGCGTTCTTCTTTTTGCACTTCGTTGCTGTGAATGTCTCCGTTTGGGATTTGGCATATCTCTTCAATTTATGAATAACCAGAATATTTATTCTTGTGACCGGAACTTTTCAAGTCCCTTCCATAGGGGATTTTCTGCATTGCCTGCGCCGGCATCCAGCTTCTTTAGCATGGCCAGGACTTCGGGATTGCAATTTGAACCTCCGATCTCATCTTCCCCGCACATTCTCTGGACCGGAATGCTCAGGTTAATGAACTCGTATATCCAGTCCGCAAGGTAAAGATGACTCTCCGTTCTTGCTATATAATACACATCCGGGTCCTCTTCCTCCTGGTTCATGATATCCGGGTCCTCGACAAGCTTAACCAGCATGTGGAATTCATCCCAGAGATCCAAAGGAAGGGGATTACCGCATCGGTCACAATGCACATCCACTTTACCAACCACCTCAAACCGGAGCATCATGAATCCCTGGTTCTTCTCCAGGAATAGGTTTACATGTACGTTGCAGTGTTCGAAATCCTGCTGTT
>PLEB01000444.1 GCA_003136915.1 Chitinophagaceae bacterium | reverse complement strand
TTTTATCGACAATATGGCGCGCTATAAATTTAATCTGCTCCATATGCACCTTACGGATGACGAAGGATGGCGGGTAGAAATCAAGAGCCTGCCCCGGCTTACTACGGTGGGTGCGTGGAATGTAAAGAGGGTGGGTTATTTCGGGGAATTCTCCAAACCAGCGGCAGATGAACCAAGAAATTATGGAGGGTTTTATACTCAGGATGATATCCGGGAACTGGTTAAATATGCCAGGGACCGGTTTGTCAATATCATGCCTGAAGTGGATATTCCGGGTCACAGTATGGCTGCGATTGCTTCTTATCCGGAATTATCCTGTACCGCCGGTGCCGATAAATACCAGGTGATTTCTGGTGAAAAATTCATCGACTGGCACCAGGGTGGATTTGATGCTTTGGAAGACAATACGCTTTGCCCGGCCAACGAAAAAGTTTACCCTTTCCTTGATAAGGTCTTCACCGAGATTGCCGCACTTTTTCCTTTTGAATATATTCATGTCGGCGGTGACGAATGTGCTAAAAATTTCTGGGAGCAAAGTGATGCTGTGAAGCAACTGATGAAGAAGGAGAATCTGAAAACGATGGAAGAAGTACAGAGTTATTTTGAAAAAAGAGTAGAAAAGATCGTGGAATCAAAAGGTAAAAAGCTGATCGGCTGGGATGAAATCCTGGAAGGGGGACTAGCCCCCAATGCTTTGGTCATGAGCTGGAGGGGAATGAAAGGCGGTATCGATGCTGCCAAGATGGGCCACCAGGTGGTCATGAGTCCGACCACTTTTGTTTACCTTGACTATATGCAGGGAGATCCTATTTATGAACCCCTGGTCTATTCCACCCTTCGGCTGAATACTACCTATGAATTTGAGCCCGTGCCCGATGGAGTTGATTCGAAATTTATTCTGGGAGGCCAGGCCAATATGTGGACCGAACAGGTTTATAATATCCGCCATTTGCAATATATGGTTTGGCCGAGGAGTCTTGCCATATCCGAGTGTTTGTGGTCTCCCAAAGAGAAGAAGAACTGGAACAGTTTTGCCAGGAAGGTCGAGAACAATTTCCCGAGAATGGACCTGGAGCAGGTTAAATATTCCCGCTGTATGTTCGACCCGATATTTGACGCTAAAAAAGATGCTAATGATTCACTGCTAATCGATCTCTCCTTGGAAGTGCAGGGCCTGGATATTCATTACAGTTTTGACAACTCGCATCCGGATAATTTCTATCCGGTATACAAGGGTCCACTTTCGGTTCCTAAAGAAGCGGTTATGTTAAAAGTGGTTACTTATCGTGGTGATAAAGTGATGGGGCGCCAGATTGATATGCCCATTAGCGAACTGAGAAAAAGAGCTGGCCTTATTAAATAGTTGGGGTGGAAGACTATCCACCACTTATTAACAGACCCGGGATCAATACGGCATTTTAATTAGGTTTGCGATGTATCAACAAGGAACTCCGTGAGGTTAAAAAGCTTAGAGATAAAAGGGTTTAAGAGTTTTGCGGATAAGACCAATATTCTTTTTAATGAAGGGATTACAGGTATTATAGGCCCAAATGGTTGCGGGAAAAGTAATATTGTGGACAGCATACGTTGGGTGATCGGTGAACAGAAGATCTCTCATCTGCGTTCCGAGAATCTGGAAAGCCTGGTCTTCAATGGTTCGAAGAACCGCACCGCGTCCGGACTTGCAGAAGTGAGTCTGACTTTTGAAAATACACGCAATCTACTTCCTACAGATTTCACGACGGTAACGATTACACGCAAATTTTATAAAAGCGGAGAGAGCGAATACCGCCTCAATGATGTAAGCTGCCGCTTAAAAGATATTCAGAATCTTTTTCTCGATACCGGTATTTCCACAGATAGTTATGCCATCATAGAATTAGGGATGGTGGATGATATTATTCGCGACAAGGAGAACAGCAGGCGCCGCATGCTGGAACAGGCTGCAGGGATTTCCATTTACAAAACCAGGAAGAAAGAGGCACGTCTGAAACTCGACGCTACGGAACAGGATCTCGCACGCATTGAAGATCTTCTTTTTGAAATCAATAGCCAGTTAAAAACCCTGGAAATCCAGGCAAAAAAAGCGGAGAAATATTTCGAGATTAAAAAAGACTACCGGGAGTTGAGTATAGAACTGGCCAAGGCCTCGCTGGAAGGATTCAATACAACTTATAAAAGTCTGACCCTTCAATCGGAAACGGAAACAGATAAAAAATTCGAATTGGAGGCAGGCATTGCCACGGAAGAAGCTGCGTTGGAAAAAGACAAGCTGGCCTTTATTGACCAGGAGAAACAACTGCAGGGCCTGCAGCATGCATACAATGAACTCCTCCAACAGCTCAGGGATAAGGAGGCAGAAAAAAACCTGGTCAGTCAGCGGCTGAACTTTCTTGCAGAGAAAGAAACTAACCTGGTGGATTTTCTGGAAAAAGGCGAGGGACAGGTTAAGGGACTTGAAGAAAGTGTTTCATTTACAGATCAGCAGGTTGCTGAAGAAGAGTTGAAGCTCGCAGACCTGCAACTGAATCTCGAATTGCTGAACGGAAAGACCGAAGAAGCCAGGGCGTATTTTGGTAATATAAAACTTTCACTCGACCAGTTGAGAAGCGAAATCGCGCTGGGCCAACGCAACCAGTTTGAGGCCGAGAAAAATATTGCGGTAGCCGATACTTCTATTCAGAATCTGGAGGCGGCTGTTTTTCAATTGGAAGAAGAAAGATCTGCCCGCGAACTTCAGATCAGCCAGCTAACCGAAGAAAAAGATAGCACCGGCAGGGAGCTGGATACACGTAAAACGGATCTGAAACAGCTTCAGGAACATCAGGAAAGGACAAAGGATCAGATCCTGCAAACGCAGGAAAAACTGGAAACCCTTCGTCAGCAATTTGCGGATCAAAGCAGGAAATATGATGCACAGAAAAATGAGCACGACCTGTTAAAAAGCCTGATAGACTCGATGGAAGGATATCCGGAAAGTGTGAAGTTTCTACATAAGAATCCCCGCTGGAATCATACCGCGCCCATTCTTTCAGATGTTATCTATGTAAAAGAGGAATTCAGAACGGCTGTAGAAAATGTGTTGGAACCCTATCTGAATTATTATGTTGTAAATGACCTGGAAGAAGGACTCCAGGCTGTGCAACTGCTCGACGATAACAAAAAAGGTAAGGCGAATTTTTTTCTCCTGAATAAATTTCAATCGGACCGTCCCGAATTTGATCATCAACCTGAAAATACCATTCCGGCTCTCCAGGTAATTGAGGTGGACGTAAAATATTTACCGCTGGCAAAACATCTGCTGGCTAATGTTTTTATTGCTGAAAATGAACCTTCCGTGGAATGGTTTAATGCTGAATCCAATGGCTCTGTAATACTGGAGAAGCACGGAAAATACGTGAAAGGAAAATATTCACTCACGGGCGGGAGCGTAGGTTTATTTGAAGGTAAGAGAATCGGACGCGCCAAAAATCTGGAGAAGATTCAACTTGATGTAGCCTCACAGGAAATTGTTGTTAATCAATTGAAGTCTGAAATACAGGCGCGTCACAACGAAGTGATTGGATTTAATCAGCAGCTGAAGGAGCAGGCGATCCGTCAGGTGCAGGAAGACATTAACCGGCTGAGCAATAATCTTTTTGCCATCGAAAATAAAACAGAGAACCTGAATAATATTCAGCAGGATGCATTCACCCGTAAGCAGGAGCTTGAACAACAACTTCACCAAACGCAGGAATCCATTGAAGGAACCCGCAGGGATTGGCAGGAACTCCTGGCCACGGTCAATGCGTTGAAAGAAAAAATGTTTCATGGTCAGGAACAGTACCAACTTGCCGAAGCAGCCTATAATGAGGTGTCTGCCGGCTTCAATGATTTCAATCTTCAGGTGATTCATCAGCAAAACCGTATTGCTGCGTTAAAGCAGGAATTGGAATTCCGGAACAGTCAACTGGCGGATTTAAAAACGCAGATTGAGAATAACCAGGTCCAGGTTACTCAAACCCGGGATCAGATCGGGGAGAGCAGGGACATGCTGAATACGCTGGATGAATCGCTGTCAGGCATGATGAGACATAAGGAAAAGGAAGAGAAAAAATTGAATGAGGCCGATCAGGCGTATTATAATGAGAGAAATAAAATCAGTGAAAAGGAAACGGCGGTTAGGCAGTTGATCAGACAAAAAGAAAATGCAGAACATATCCTGGGGGAAATCAAGGACCGGTTGAATGAACTCAAGTTGCAACTGGCGGGGATGAAGGAAAGACTGAGTGTGGAATTCAGGATCAACCTGGACGATATCATCGACGAGCCCAGGAGCGGAGAGATTCCGCCAGATGAGCTACAGGAGAAAGCCGACCGGATGAAAAAACGCCTGGAGAACCTGGGGGAAGTGAATCCGACAGCCGTAGAAGCATTCCAGGAAATGAAAAGAAGGTATGATTTTATTGTTGATCAGAAAAATGACCTGGTCAGTGCCAAGGATATTTTATTGCAGACCATCCAAGAAGTAGAAACCACGGCCAATCTGCAATTTCTGGATACTTTTGAAAAAGTAAGGGAGAATTTTCAAAAGGTTTTTAAGGCCTTGTTTACTGAAGAAGATACGGCGGATCTTATTTTGGAGAATCCGGAAAATCTTGCCGAGACCGGAATCGATATTGTTGCCAAGCCGAAAGGGAAAAGACCTTCTTCCATCACCCAGCTGAGCGGGGGTGAGAAAACACTTACAGCAACGGCCCTGTTATTTGCCATTTATCTGATAAAACCGGCGCCTTTCTGTATTCTTGACGAGGTGGACGCGCCGCTGGATGATGCCAACGTAGGTAAGTTTACCAATATGATCCGGCAGTTCAGTGATAATTCCCAGTTTATTATTGTTACCCACAACAAAATGACCATGAGCAGCGTGGATGTTATTTATGGTGTAACCATGCAGGAAGCGGGCGTAAGCAAACTGGTTCCTGTCGACTTCCGGTCATTGAGTAC
>PLEB01000236.1:9099-12859 GCA_003136915.1 Chitinophagaceae bacterium | reverse complement strand
CGGTTGTGGTTACAGCCGGAGGGCAAACCCTGAGAGAAAATATCGACTATGTTGTGGATTACAATAACGGTACTGTGAAAGTGATCAACCAGGCGATCCTCAACTCCAATGTGCCCGTGAATGTGCAGTTTGAAAATAATGCCAGTTACGGCACCCAGCAAAGAGGATTCATGGGTTTGCGGCTGGATTATCTGGCCAAGAGCACGGCAACGGAATCGTTTACGCTGGGAGGCACGATCGAGAGATTGAATGAACGGCCCTTTTTCACGAAGACCAACTATGGCGAGGATCCGATCAGAAATACCATGTATGGCACTGACGTGAGTTATCGGACCCAGTGGCCGGGCCTCACGCGCCTGATGAATAAACTTCCTTTTTATTCTTCTCACGAAATGAGTACCATAAGCGCGGTGGGCGAAGCTGCATATCTTCAACCGGGCCATCCGCCCCAGATAGGAAAAGGAAATAGCGGGGCCGTTTACATTGACGATTTTGAAGGATCCACCAGTTCCATCGACCTTCGTTTTCCACTCACCAGCTGGGCGCTCGCTTCCACACCAACGGGCGACGGGCTTTTTCCGGAAGGCAACCTGAACGATTCCCTGGACTATGGTTTCAACAGGGCCAAAATAGCCTGGTACAATATTGAACCTACACTGCAGGATAAAACCAACAGTGCGAATCCGGTAAGGAATTATGAAAATTTTGCAGATCCGCGCATTGCGGCAATCAATATTCAGCAACTCTTTCCTCAGCTCACTCCTGAATTCGGACAGGCTCAGCTGATCACATTCGATGTGGCTTATTATCCTTCCGATAAAGGCCCTTATAATTTTGATACGCGCCCCGCAAGCCTTTTGCCGACCGGAAAGCTGGCCAATCCACAAAAAAGATGGGGAGGTATCATGCGATCCATCGATCAAACGGATTTTGAAACGAGCAATGTACAATACATCGAATTCTGGGTGCAAAGTCCATTTCTTGTTAATCCTACAAGTTCGGGCGGCCAGTTATATTTTGACATTGGAAGCATTTCAGAAGACATTCTTAAAGACGGAAGAAGACTTTATGAGAATGGTTTGACCACACCGGACAATCCGGCTGTCATGGACACCACTTCCGTATGGGGCTCGGTTCCCGCTAACCCCGTGCAGGTAACGAATGCATTCAGTAACGACCCGGCTGACCGTCCTTACCAGGATGTGGGACTTGACGGATTGAATGATGCAGGCGAGCAGGCAAAATTTGCCAACTATCTGAATAAGATGGCGGCTCAGTTCGGAACCGGCTCGGCTGTTTACCAGAAAGCGCTGGCGGATCCTTCGGGAGATGATTTCCTGAACTATCGTGACCCTTCCTACGACGCGACACAAGCGAATACACTTGACCGTTATAAAAATATCAATAGCCCGCAGGGCAACTCACCCATTGCCACCAGCGGCTCCACTTATGTAAATGCATACACGCTTTATCCTGATCAGGAAGACCTGGATCATGACAATACAATGAATGAACTGGAAGAATACTTTGAATACCAGGTAAACCTTACGCCTTCGCAGCTTAACGTAGGTGCAAATTTTGTGACCGACAAAAGAAATTTCATTGATAATAACGGGGTTAACCAGGTCTGGTACCAATTTCGGATCCCGATTAATTCTTACACGCAGAAAGTCGGTAATATCCCTGACTTTAAATCCATCCGTTTTATCCGGATGTTTTTAACCGGGTTTACCGATTCCGTAGTCTGCCGGTTTGCAGAGTTCCAGCTGATACGCGATTCATGGCGCAATTTCAATTATGAACTGGATACCACGGGCCAGTATATAACCATTCCGCCGACAAGCCCCACTTCCTTTAATGTAACTGCTGTGAACATTGAGCAAAACAGCTCCAGAACGCCGATACCTTATGTGGTTCCTCCGGGCATTCAGCGGCAGCAGCAGCTGAGTACGAATAATGTGAATCTGTTGCTGAACGAGCAGGCCATGAGTTTACAGATCTGTAATCTGGTGAAAGGCGATGCGCGCGGCGTATTTAAAAATACAAACCTCGATTTAAGGAATTATGGAACGATGGATATGTTCGTTCATGCAGAAGCGGCCGGAGCACCAACGAATACCTTAAATGATTTTGATCTTTATGCCGTGATCCGGATGGGCAGCGACTTTATCAATAATTTTTATGAAATTAAAATTCCTTTAAAATTAACACGCGCGGGGGCAACGCTAGACACCGATATCTGGCCGGATTCCAACAACCTGAATCTCACACTGAGCAGGCTTGTTCAACTAAAGACAGACAGAAACGCGACGGGGAACTCCGCCGGTTATTACCAGGAAATAGATACGGGTACTCACCGTTCATTTGCGATCGTAGGTAATCCGAATCTCGGGCAGGTGCAGGCATTTTTCCTTGGCGTGGAGAATGTTGGAGAACCAACGGCCTGTACGGAAGTTTGGTTTGATGAGCTCAGGCTGCTAAATATCAACGATCAGGGCGGATATGCCGCAACAGGACGTGTGGATCTGAAGATCGCCGACCTGGGTACCATGTATTTGTCAGGAAGTATAAAATCCGTCGGCTTCGGAACCATTGATCAGAATATCAATGAGCGCTCTCTGAGTACGAATACCCAGCTCGATGCGGCAACAAATCTGGAACTGGGTAAACTGCTTCCGAAAAAAGCGGGGTTGTCCGTTCCTTTTTATGCGAGCCTTTCCAATTCTGCAAGTACGCCGGAATATGATCCTTACGATCTGGATATAAAACTCAAAGACAAGATCAAAGCTGCCGCAACAACTGCGGAAAAGGATTCCATACGCGACGAAGCCATAGATGAGGTGACGATCAAAAGTTTCAACTTTACCAATGTCAGAAAAAATAATATTACCGGAAAGAAACTCAAACTCTGGAGCATAGAGAATTTTGATCTGAGCTATTCCTATACCCAATCGGAACACCATGATCCCACAGCAGAAGAAGACGAACTGATCAACTATAAAGGTGGATTGGGTTATAATTACGTGGGACTGCCAAAATATTGGGAACCATTCAAAAAACGGATCAAATCAAAATCACCCTGGTTTAGTTTGTTCAAGGATTTTAATCTGAATCCTGTTCCTGCCGTGATTACTTTTCGCGCGGACATCAATCGTCAGTTTGGAGCTTACCGATCGCGTAATATTGATGGGCCTAAGGGAAGTCTTCCCGAAACATATGATAAGTTTTTCACGTTCAACAGGCTTTATGTTCTGCGATGGGATATTACGCGCTCGTTCAATGTTGACTTCACGGCGACGAACCAAGGATGGGTAGATGAAGATAGTGGCCGGCTGAACAAGCTGCAAAGAAGGCAAATGTGGGATAACTTCTGGAAGGGAGGGAGAACGGTCCTTTATACCCAGACGGCAAATTTCACATATACCGTTCCAACGAATAAGTTGCCCATACTTGACTGGACCAACTTCCGCGTCGGCTATGGTTCATCGTACACATGGACGGGCGCCTCAACGCTTGCAACGGCACTGGGTAATTCGATTCAGAATACCCAGAAGAAAGACGTTACCGGTGAATTGAACTTTTCGAGGCTGTATAGCAAATGGAAATTGCTCCGCCAACTGGAACAACAGTCATCGCCTTCACCTCCCTCTCTTCCCGGGAGGAAAGGCGACAGTACAAGGAGGCCGCCACCACCACCGGTCCAAATCAGTGAACAATCGCAGCTTCCCGGGGTAGTAAAGGCGATTGCGCGACTGATCAC
>PLEB01000236.1:0-9082 GCA_003136915.1 Chitinophagaceae bacterium | reverse complement strand
AAAAAAGGATTGCTGACCAACGATACTTTATTTAATTTCCAGAACCAGGCCAGCTATAACCAGATCATCACCCTCGCAGCACAGTTGCAGCCGGTAAAGGATTTGAACATAACGGTGAATATAAGTAAGACCTTTGGTAAAAATTATACAGAGTTATATAAAGACACTATAGGAAATAATTCGTTTGCGCGACTGAATCCATATACGGCGGGAAGTTTCAGCATCAGTTTCATATCTGTCAAAACCTTATTCGCAGGGTTTAATCCCAATCAAATAACTTCTACTTTCAGAACATTTGAAGCATACAGGCAGATCATATCCGCAAGACTCGGCGGAATAAATCCATATTCGGGCGGCCAAACCACTCCTGATGGATATGCAAAAGGATACGGCAGGTATGCCCAGGATGTATTGATCCCGGCATTTATTGCTGCATATAGCGGAGCGAGCCCGAATTCCGTTCCCCTGATCAAGGAAGATAATCCGAATATCAAGTTCAACCCCTTTTCTGGATATCTGCCGAAGCCAAACTGGCGGTTCAGCTATAACGGGCTCAGCCGTATTCCGGGAATGGAAAAGATCTTCACGAATTTTACGATCAGCAACGGATACATCAGCACCCTCAGCATGAATAGTTTTAATTCGGCGCTGACATTCCAGGATCCATTCGGAATAAGGCAGCCCGGATTTATCGATACACTGACAGGTAATTTTGTTCCTTACTTCCTCGTTCCGAATATAACCATCAGTGAACAGTTTGCGCCATTGATCGATCTTGATATGCAATTCGTCAACCAGCTGCAGGCTAAATTCAGTTACAGTAAATCCCGACAGCTTAGCCTGAGCCTGATTGATTACCAGATGAGTGAAACCAGGACGACTGAATATACGGTCGGATTGGGATTTCGTAAGCGAGGTCTTCCGCTTCCATTTCATATAACCGTAGCGGGTAAGAATGGCACTACGGGCAAACTCGAGAACGATCTGACGCTGAGGCTGGACGTCAGTTACAGGGACGATGCTACGTCCAATAGTTATCTTGATCAGGAAGAAGCGCTTCCGGTAGGTGGTCAGCGCGTGGTAACCATTTCACCGTCCATAGATTATGTGATCAATAACCGCATCAACATAAAATTTTATTTTGATCAGCGCAAGACGACGCCAAAAATTTCAAGCTCACCCCCAGTATCCACAACGCGAGGCGGTATTCAGATCCGCATATCGCTTGCAGAAGTGGCGGCGCAGAAGCCGAAACCAAAATGATGACAACTCTTATTTGGTGAGATAGACATACTGATCATTAAAACCGTAATTGGGAGGAATAGAATAATGAAGTAATAGTTCTGAATCAGTCAGTTTAAGTATATCAGTTGTGTCTTTTACGATCCCATTCGCTATTTCATAGATTTCACTTCCATTTCTCCTGTATCCCCTGTTGTAAATATCTTCGGTTGTATCAGAAACGGAAAAAACAGGAGGGTGGACCCTGAGATCATACCTCGTGGCATACCAGGTATCACCCATTATACTGTCGGTCGTAAAAGTCATCGTTTCATCATGGGCACTCGTATACGTAGTATCGTTGGGACCGATCCCTTGTGCGTAAATATTTGCAGAAACAAAGTAAACCACCTTCCATTTTCCGACAATACTTACCTGCTGATTATTATTGTTATTGTTATTGTTGTTGTTATTGGTTGAATTATCCTTCTTACAACGCAGCATAAAAATGCTGGATGCAAGCAAAAATAAAAATGCGGACTTTTTAAATAATAAAATCACAGGTTATAATATTTAAATGCCATTTTCTCCGGCCGAGAAAAATACGAATTTTTTATTTTTAATTCAAGCACATCCCGAATTTATTTATAAGCGTACATTAGAGAGGGAGCACCATGATCCGGAAGAAATGAAGGATCGGCAAGAGAAGTCTTCACCTACCTGCTGGCGCTCGCCGGGGCATTGGGGTAAGAGGTATCGTTTTTTACTTTTTTCAGGAGCATCACATACCCGCACATTTTCTTCTTGGTTTTATTCACCTGAACGGGTTTGATCATATGGTATTCTGAGGATCGGGGAACATAGGCGTAAGCAATAATATTGCCGTCCACATCACCCCACATATTCTTCTTGTAAACGACCTGGTTTTCGGCATAGTCGTACATGCGTACTTCATACAGGCGCGAGCTTGGATCCCCGATGAATATGAATTCATAAAGTGCGCCCTGACTCATGGGCACAATGATGGGCATTTCATATTCGCTTACCATGGTCATGGATGCTTCGCGAAGGAGAATATATCCTCTTGCAGTAAAAAAAGTCTTGAGACTGTCTATTTGTTGCTGGTAAGGCTTCGTGTCGCAGCTCTCCTGCGGGATCAATTTCTGGCCGAAGAGGACCTGGGCGTTAAGAATAATAATTAAGGCAAGCAGCCACTTGCCGGATTGGGTTTTCATTGGGGATTTTATAGTCGGATTCAATGACAAAATAGNNATAAAATGCGTTTGCCTGGGCCAGACAAGTGACTGCCAGTTCATTGATGCAAACATGTGGCGGAAGTGAGGCGGTGAAGAAAACGATATCCGCAATATCCGAGGCCTTCAGGGGAGTAAATCCTTCGTATACTTTTTTAGCTTCTTTTTCATCATGCTTTAGCCTCACCAGCGAGAACTCTGTTTCAGCAGCACCCGGATGAATGGCCGTCACTTTAATTTTATGGGGAAGCAGGTCTATGCGCATAGCCTGCGATATGGCATCCACGGCATGCTTTGTTGCGCAATACACATTTCCTTTCTGATATACTTCTTTTGCGGCAGTGGATCCGATATTGATAATCTGACCTTTGTTATATGGTAACATCAAAGGCAGGACGGCCCTCGACATATAAAGTAATCCTTTCACGTTCGTATCGATCATGGTGTCCCAGTCATCCAAAGATGCCTCGTCGAAATTATCGCGACCCAGGGCCAGTCCGGCATTATTCACCAGAACTTCTATCCTCTTCCATTCTGGCGGAAGCGACTCGACTGCCTGAAAAACTGCAGATTTGTTACGGACATCCACGGGAAGCACCAGCACTTTTGTGCCGTGTTTTTCTTCTATTCTTTTCTTCAGAGATTCCAGTTTTTCCTTTCTTCTTCCGGTAATGATCACATCATGACCCTGGGAAGAAAATTTCAATGCACAGGCTTCACCAAAACCCGAGCTTGCACCGGTGATGCATACAATTTTATTCACGATTGTTTTTTTTATCGAATAAGAAATCAGCGGATAAGGACCATTGTTCCTTTTTTGCTGATGATCTTCCCCGTATAATCCATGCCTTCAACCATCCACACATATCCACCGCTTGCCTGGGGTTTTCCATTAAAGTTACCATCCCATCCGCTTCCCAGATGACTGTTGCTGTAGACGAGCATGCCATACCGGTTATATACACGGAAGAATTCCAGTTTGGAAATGCCCACGGGGATGGGCCGGAAAATGGTATTTGCCACTCCGCCTGGTGTAAAAGCATTCGGTACAAAGATATCCGGTGCGGTCATGAATACCTTCACCCGGATCGTATCATAAGCAAAACATCCGGCTTCAGTAAATGCCTTCATTACATATTCCTGGCTCTCATTTAATATAGCAACCGGATCTTCAATATTATTCTGGTTGAGCCCGACGTCTGGGTACCAGAGGAATGAAGGTGCGCCGGAACCTTTGAGTTGGAGGGGCTGGCCGACCACGATAGAAGTATCGTTTCCGGCAAATGCAATGATTTGCGGATTTACTTTAACGGTAACACGAGAAATGCCGGGCTTTGGACAGCCCAGTGTATCGTAAACAAAAAGACTATAAACCGTGGTCTGCAAAGGAAAAGCAGCCGGATCAAGGATTTCCGGATTGCTTAAGCTGTTTTCCGGTATCCATGCAAAACGGCTACCCATAGCTGTGGCATGCAGGTAAGCTGTATCCTTCCAGCAAATAAAGGTATCCGCAGCAGCGGCAGACAAGGGATATGGTATCGTGTGCAGGGTGACATTTCCGGATGCATTGCATTTGCCAATGCTCGCAACTACCGTGTAGGTTGTCGTTCCTGTTGGAGTCGCATACGGATTTTTTGTTGTAGGCAGAATGAGCGTGGATGTTGGTGTCCACGAGAAATATAGTCCGTCCCCCGAAGGATTCAGGGTAACTGTATCTCCCAGGCAAATGGTGGAATCATTGCCCGGGGAAAGGTTAACATGATCAACAACGCGCACCTGCAAGGAATCTGAATTGATGCAGCCCGACTGATTCAGGGTCGCTATGTAAATCGTGGTTGTTTTAGGAAAGACCAATGGGTCGGCGGTGTTGGCATTAAGCATGGAACTGCCCGGGCTCCAGGTAAAATTGCCAAAGCCCACCGCGTGCAGCTGCAGGGTGTCTATGCTGCAGATCAGCGTATCCCGGAATGGAAATGCAATGGGCGGCTTATCTGTCATAAGAATATTCTTCGTTACCGTGTCCATGCAGCCCTTATTGCTGGCGACAACAAGTTGTACGGTTTTCATGCCCGAATCACTGTATTTCCAGGAAGGGTTTTTAATATTGGAACTGCCCTCACCGAAATTCCATTGCCAGGAAGAGATGATTCCGTACCTGCTTTTGCTGGTATCAGTAAAAATTACCGGATTCAGAACACAGGTTCCCTGCGAAGTGAATCCGGGGAAAAATCCGGGATACACTTTCATTTGTGTGGTGGTGCTGTCTGAACATTGTTCTCCCCTGTTCACGACCAGCTTAACTGTGTACGTTCCGGAATCCGGAAATGTAAAGGTTGGCGATTGTTGGGATGTGGTATCCAGGACTCCCTTTACGCCGAAATCCCAGTAATAAGAATGAACAAGGGGTGAGGGAGGCGATTCATTAGCAAAACTGAAGTTGAATCCGTTGCAGTCAATATAGGTTGGTTCCAGGTCAGCAGAAGGAAAATCACAACGGTCATCCACATGAATGATGAAATCTTTCGAGTGTTGTGTAAGCTGTATTCCATTCCGGAATTCTCTTACCAGCACACATACTACGTAATCACCGGCAGCGGGCGCCAGACCGGAAATAAGCCCGGTGNNGATCCATATGCCAGGAATATCAGTTTATTGGGCGAGGATGGCTGAGTTACAATGGGATTGTTGATACTTCCTCCGGTATAGCCGGACGCGAATTCATAGGTCAATACATCGCCGTCGGAGTCGACGGCTTTGTAACTCAGCTGAAATTTTCTTTTCTGGCAGATCAGGGCCGTATCCCTTATGTCAAACTCAGGGTTTGAGTTTACTCCCTTGACCCCTAAGCCACCAGTCCCTTGTATCTGGCATGTATAGGAAGCGCCAATCTCCGTACTGGGCTGCAAATTGCTAATGCCATCAATTCGGCAACAACGTTGGTACACAACCGTATAACCAAAAGGATCCCTGGGCAGGTCAACGGTTACGGAATATTCCCGGATCCAGTAGCATACAGGCGCTGGGTTAATAATGCAGGGATTAGGAGTGTGGAGATTGATGATCTGACTTCTGGTGAGAACGGCTGCATAAGTTCTGAAGTTCGTATTGTCGGCTGTCCTGAAAATCCCCAGATCCTCTGAGGATTCTAACTGACCTGAAGTTGCCTGGCAACTGATAAACAGTCGAAGGCGAACGAGATATCTGTCAGAATTAGATGCTCCACCAGGACCGAGATACTGGTAGTGAATTTCTCCACCCTTAATATGACTTGCAAAGCCGGATTGGCTGAGCATAGTCAGCAGAAAGCAGGCAAGGAGTATTTTGGTTAGGCCACGCACGTTTGGTTGCTACTTTAGATTACACGGGAATCGGGTCCAGGAAACGATCTACGAAAGAATTGCACAGGTTGGAACTTTCGAGCATGCCCATATGGGCGGTGTGTGACAGGATATGAATATACGATATCTGCGGTAAATGGCTTTGTTCAAGACTGTCTTTCAATGGTACGGCCTTATCTTCCTCGCCCATGATAAATAGTACGGGACCGCCGAATCCTTTCAGGACCCGGGTCCTGTCCTCCCTGTTCATCATAGCTTCCAGATATTGAACGAGAGAATCGGGATTGAAGTTGGCATAAAGATCGATCTGCTTCTGAATCTTTTCCGGATGCCGTTCTTTAAAATACCCGGAGAAAAGTCCGGGTAGCGATTGTTCAACAAAAGGAGCCGAACCCTGTTTCCTGATGAATATTATGCTTTTCTGTCTCGATAATTTTTTCTCTGCGGAATCTTCATAAGCTGAGGAATGAAACAAACCAAGGCCCTTTAAAGCATCCGGAAATGCATCGGCAAATGCGAGCGAAATATATCCGCCCATACTATGGCCAATAATGACGAGAGGCCCGGTCTTTTCCGCCAACTGAATAGCGCGCAGTACGCCTGCGAACTCAGCGATGGTATGCAGGTTTGGATTAAATGCGGAGTCGCCGCTACCCGGAAGATCGGGAATAAGCAATTGGTATTTTTTTCCTATTGAACTCACCAGGTGGTCCCAGATCCTGCGGTCCTCTGTAAAACCATGAACCAGCATTACCGGCAAACCATTTCCTGTAAACTCATAAGCGAGGGTCTTTCCCTGGTAGCTGATGGTCTTTAGCATGATTCAATTTTAGGAATAAGTGACTGCTTCGGAAAACAATGATCATCAACATCGGCACCAGGGCAATGTTCATTTGTTGAGGCCACCACCTGAATCCAAGTAATAAAACAGCAGATAGAATGGCCGTGATCAGAAAATAATATTTCAGCCAGGCAGGGTTTCTTGCTAAAAAAAATACGGCAACCAAATGTGTCGGCAGCGCCCATACAATATTTATGTTGTTTCTGCAAACCTCGTCGACCCTGAACAACCAAACATATAGCATGACCAGGCCGACCAGGCCCAGCAAACTAAACAAAACCACATCAAAGATTAGCAATGTTTTTTGCGCGTAAACTTTTCTGATCAAAGAGAGCAATATGCTCAGTACGAATAAGAAACTAAAAACAAAAACGGGAGTCAGCCACACTTTATCAGAAGTTACTTTCGAGAATCGTAGAAGGATTTCTTTCCTGAGAACCAATGGTCCCCTGGAAGTATGCGCATGATCAAATCCAACCATTAAATAATCAGGAAGAAAGTAGATGGCTTGTTCATTGCCTGGCTTTTTGTCCAGGTTGCTACCCAGCAATAAATCAATCCCGAGTTCAGGCCAGTATTGTTGCTGCCTGTCAAGATAGATATGGATCATTTGCCGGTAAGTAGGCGACGGATCTGGAAGAATGTTTTCGAGTTGAAACGACTGGCACTGTGCCGCAATCATTTTTCCAGCGCGGGTCGTGCAGTTATCGGCATAGAACTGATAATTATAAAACCGGTTTTTGTCATCGGCATTTTGCCGCAATGCTTCATAAAGGTTTTTCTTTTGCTCGCAGGTTAAGTTAAGCGCCTGGGCCACAACGTCGCGATGTTCAACCTCATATTCTGTCATGAAGTCCCCGAAGGTTTGTGCTTCCAGGGAGTAAACCATGATCCCGTTGNNAATGAAAATAAAAAAGCGGGTCGCTGTCGTCAAAATATCCGTAGTTAAATACCACGTCCATTCCTCTTTGACGGTCACGGATGCGGATACCTGTATGACCGAATAAAGAATAGAGATCGGTGCCGGGGGCACAGGTAAGCAGACTTATCTCCAGGCTGCAGGAGTCATTTTTAGTTTGTGCATTCAGTAGGGGGGAACTCAAAAGGAATAAACAGGCTATCGTCCATTTGAACATCGGCAAGCATTTATTGAAGAATGGGAATGAATTTTACCTGCTGTAATTTGGAGACTCGCGCGTAATTTCAATATCGTGTGCATGGCTTTCCTGCATTCCTGCATTCGTGATCTTAATAAATTGTGCCCGCTGCAGAGCGGGAATATCTTTAGCACCGCAATAACCCATCCCGGCACGCAGTCCGCCTACATATTGCGTTACCACTTCATTCAGATTTCCTTTAAAGGCAACTCTTCCTTCAATGCCTTCCGGAACCATTTTTTTTATTCCATCCTCCACATCCTGGAAATAACGGTCACTGCTGCCCTGGGTCATTGCACCGAGCGAGCCCATTCCCCGGTATTGTTTGAATTTTCTTCCTTCGTAGATGATAGTATCTCCCGGACTTTCTTCCGTACCTGCAAAAACGTTTCCCATCATCACAGCATTGGCTCCGGAAGCAATGGCTTTTACCATATCTCCTGTATATCGGATACCACCGTCCGCAATCAGCGGAATGCCCAGCGGTTTGAGCGCCGAAGCTGCTTCCAGGATGGCTGTGATCTGAGGTACCCCGGCACCCGTAACAATTCTTGTAGTGCAAATGGAACCCGGTCCTACTCCGATTTTCACCGCATCCGCTCCGGCAGCCGCCATGGCTTTTGCGCCCGCAGCTGTTCCCACATTCCCGGCGATAACCTGGAGTTTGGGGAAGTTCTTTTTGATTTTTTTCAATGCGTCGAGCACGCCGGTATTATGTCCGTGCGCACTGTCCAGGCAGGCAATGTCAACACCGATTTGCTGAAGGGCCGCAGCGCGGTCCATCAGGTCACTCGTAATACCCAGGGCTGCGCCGACCCGCAAGCGGCCAAATTCATCCTTCACGGCAAGCGGGAAACTTTGCAACTGGAGAATATCCCGGTACGTGATGAGGCCGATCAGTTTGCCTGACTTATTTACAACCGGTAGTTTTTCAATTTTATGTTTGCGCAGAATAGTCGCTGCCATTTTCAGATCGGTTCCTTCGGGAGCAACGACGAGATTTTCCTTGGTCATTACTTCCTTGATCTTCCGTTTGCGGTCATCTTCAAAACGCAGGTCGCGGTTAGTTAAAATGCCGACAAGTTTCTGACCACCATCAATAATGGGAATGCCGCCGATCTTGTTTTCTTTCATTAGCAGGAGAGCATCGCCTATTGTTGCATCAGGATGGAGGGTTATGGGATCAATGATCAGTCCGCTTTCACTTCTTTTCACTTTTCTTACCTGTTCCGTCTGTCTATCGATCGCCATGTTCTTGTGCAAAATTCCAAT
>PLEB01000067.1 GCA_003136915.1 Chitinophagaceae bacterium | reverse complement strand
ATTTTACCAATGGCAATTCCCTTTTGTTTTAATTGACGGATCACCTCTTCCTGATCCTCATATCCGATTGCAAAATGACAAACATCATAACAAAGCCGTATATGCGCTTTCACCAATAAAGGGGAGCCCGCCGGTAAAAGCTCATTTTCATACCAATCGATAAATTCTTTGCCCGATTCCAGTATTCCATCGGGTTCCGGTTCAATATCCAGGTGTAATAGCTTCCCGGAATTCTTTTTTATCCGGATAAGTTCCTCAGCCACCAGAAGAATATTAGCCGTTGCTTTCTGTCTCGCGGCTTTTAAAGCATCAGCCGATTTAAACCAATGACGATATGAAAGCGGTGAAGTGGAAACGCCGCCGTCCATATCATCGGGAAGCAATTTATCCAGGATCCTGAAAAGGCGGATCGTATAGTCTACGCGATCAGTTGTTGTCCAGTCAGGCGTATGTACCTGGTCCTTTACCCTTACATGATGGAATCCGCCGTATGGGAAACCATTCATGGTAAATACATAAGCATCGTTTTCTGTTAACCATGCGCTGAAATTTTTGAGCTGGTCATCCTTTATAAGATCAAGACTGGCTTCGTTGGATAGTCTCAGCCCAATACCCATGCGCATGTTGGGCGAAATCTTTTTTTTAACAGCGGGAAAATATTGTTTAAGCGCTGCAAAATGATCGGCCCAGCTTTCGCCTGCATGTATATTGGAGCAATAGGTTAAATGTCCTGCGCTGGTAAGCATGGGTGATAAAAGAATTATTCATTTCTTACCGGGTCCTGAATATTGTATCTGCTGAGTTCTTTTGCTGCGCGAATGACCAGGGCCGTACTAATTTCATTCACTTCTTTGCCGGCTCCGATATCCGTCAGCAACATAATCGTAAGTCTTCCTCCCAGGTGTTCCCGGAATTCCTGAAGGCCCTGAAGCACGGGACTGTCCTGATCCCTGACCTGCATGAGTGGATGGGTAATTTCAAAACCAAGCTTTATAAGCAATTGCAAAATCCTGTCTGCCTTGGCCTTCGGCAAATAACCGGCCAATGAAGAATACATGGTATCCAGGGCGATTCCCATCGCGACGGCCTCGCCGTGCAATACTTCAAAATTGGTAAGCTGCTCTAGCTTATGCGCGCTCCAGTGGCCAAAGTCAAGCGGCCGGGAAGATCCTTTTTCAAAAGGATCAGGACCCGCAATATGTTGCAAATGCAATTCTGCGCAATGCCGGATCAGGTAGTTCATGGCATCATGATCGCGGTTTAAAAGCAATATGGAATGCATTTCAATCCAGTCAAAGAAAGCGGCATCTTTTATCAGCGATACCTTAACAGCTTCGGCAATGCCTGCGCGCCAGTTTCGCTGATCCAGCGTGGTTAAAAAAAGATCGTCGTTGAAAATCGCAACCGGCGGAGCAAAGGTTCCAAGAAAGTTTTTCTTGCCGAACCGGTTGATGCCATTCTTGACACCGATGCCCGAATCATTCTGGGATAATACCGTGGTCGGAATGCGAATATGGTTTATTCCCCGGTGAGAAACTGCCGCCACATAGCCCACGAGATCAAGTATGGAACCGCCCCCAATGGCTGTAATGTATGAATGGCGGTCAATGCCATGCAGGTTCACAGCTTCGGCAACCTGATCAAAAAGTGAAGGCTTGTTTTTTGCACCTTCACCTCCCGGAATGATCAGAAATTCCTTTACCAACTGCACAACCGGATATTTGTTGAACCAGGCAATCATATCATCCTTCAATCTGGGATGTTTATCGGCAACAGCCTGGTCAATGACAAAAAGCATTTTCTGAACCGTTTGAGGAACCTGCCTTTCCTTCAAAAAAGAATAAAGCGTTTCATTTTTCAGATCAAAAACAGCGCTGGTAAAATAAACCCGATATTCAAACTTCACACTAAATGACTGAACCTGATAATCCATACAATCAAACACTTTAAGAAGGGATAAAATTAGTTAAGATCATCATGTCACGGCGAATAATCGGGAGAGCCAGATGGAAAATGGGAGCAAAAAAAGTATGATCAGCGCCGGATACACAGATCCGAAAGAGGCTGCCAGCGAGGCATCCATCACAATTAAGGCTATGACCCCGGCCTTTACCGATCTCCCGATATTTATTCCGGATGGCCGGCGTATGGCTGCTACCAGCGGTCTGAAGATCATCCATGCGAATATCAGGAGATATAAAACCGTCAGGGAAATGGCATGATTTATCCAGGCAAAATAAAAAATGTCGGCGATCACCAGGATAAAAAGAAAAGATGCTGCATATAATAAAACGCGGTTTCCTCCATGCACTTCTCCCCTACTGATCATGGTTATGGATGCAATATAGATGATGGGAATAAATGCAAGCCAGCAGCGGGGCAACAAAGCTGATGCCTGAATGCTGATACCCAGCAAAAGGTTGAGGCCCCTGCAAAGGCCCATATTCAGGGGACCGAGAAAAGGATGATGCTTTCCCCATTTATCATAGATCACTGCGGCCAAAGCAATACAGATTGCTATTATACCGGGCAAAGGAGCTACAAGAAATGCGCTTGTTATTCCAATGAAGAAAAGAAATAGTCCGAACATGCCAGCCTGCCTTGTTGTAACGAGACCTGATGGAATGGGACGTTCCGGTCTTTCTATTGCATCGAGCTCCGCATCAAATACATCATTGAATACTACGCCGCCTCCGTACAAACCGGCCGTAGCAATGCAGAGCAATAAAACGGAAAACAGCCTCGCCTGATTTATTTCCTGTTCCGCAAAAAAACCTGCGATGGCTATTCCGGCCAGCACATCGGCAATGGATGTGACGATATTGGCGGGTCGCATTAACCTGAGAAAGGCCATTGGCTTTTTCAAGATTATTTTTTTAGCGGATGATAATGGATGATTTATCTATCCGGGGTTGCTGGCCGCCGCGGAGAATAGAATTGCCTTCAAACCGCTGGCTTTGATCTATTTCCCGGGCATCTATGAAATCAGATTCCCGGATCTGTCCGCTTTGACCAAATGCCTCGATTGCGTTCAGGTAGGTTACTGAACGAATTTCCTCATCCGTTATACCACGCGATTTCATCAGTGCGGCAGTTTTCGGAACAGCCAGGGGATCACTTATGCCCCAGTCGGCCGCGGAGTTCACCATGATGCGTTCCGTTCCGTATTGCTTCACGATTTCAACCATTCGCTCATTGCCCATCTTGGTAAACGGATAAATAGTGAATCCGGCCCAGAAGCCACGGTCAAGGACTTCCTTTACAGTTTCTTCATTATTGTGGTCAACGATCACGAGAGCCGGATCCAATCCCTGCTCCAACGCGATATCCATGCTGCGCTGTGTACCTCGTTTCTTGTCGCGGTGCGGAGTATGGATCTGAACAGGCAAGCCAGCTTCCCTCGCGAGATTCAATTGCAGGCGATAATATTTTTCTTCTGCAGCAGTCTGATCATCGAATCCGATTTCCCCGATGCCCACAACGCCTTCCTTATAAATAAACAGCGGCAATATTTCCATTACCAGTTCGGCAAGCGCCTCATTATTTGCTTCCCGGGAATTTAAGCCGATGGTACAGTAATGGCTTATTCCAAACTGGGAAGCGCGAAAACGTTCCCAGCCGATCAGGCTGGAGTAATAATCCCGGAAGCTGTCCACACCGGTCCTTGGTTGTCCCAGCCAGAAAGCAGGCTCGATCAATCCAACAATACCTGCATCTGCCATGGCCTGGTAATCGTCCGTGGTCCGGGAAGTCATGTGAACATGCGGATCAAAAAAACGCATCCCCCTGATCGCATCCAGATCAACAGTACCCGGATTTTCACCTTGGAACTCTCTTTCTCCCATTGAATCGTTGCAACACATAGGTCAGTATTTTATTTTTTATGATAATAGCGCTTATCCATGCAGGTTATGCCAGTTGAATTCCTCCTTCCTGCTCCGCTCATTCTCCCATAGTTTTCTGGCAGGCGGAAAATCGCTTTGTGAACAAGCCAGCAAAGCGGCTTTTTTTTCAACACTGCTCCCCGTATTCCATAACCTTAGAATGTCGGGAAAGTTGAGCGCATGGATATATTTACCGGTCAGCCTCCAGAGTTGCGGGTTTACGGTGCGGCCGGCGGCCCATCGCTCATGGGCATAATCAAACAGTATACCGGCCAGTTCCTCGTTGGCCCTTTGATCCATTCCCACAATGCGATCCACATCCTTATCCGCAAAAAATGCTTTTAATACCAT
>PLEB01000295.1 GCA_003136915.1 Chitinophagaceae bacterium | reverse complement strand
TAGTGGCTGAAGCAGTATTCGCAGGTGAACAGATAAAAAAACTTTCTGGTTATGATCGTTTTGCCTGTCGAGCACTTCTTTTTGCAGAATGATCTTGGTTCTGAAAATATTTCTTCGTGCGTTACTGTCCAAGCAATGCAGGCAACCGGAATGGCAAGAATAAAAAGAAATATAATTTGTGAATGAATATCCATAAAGCACTTATTCTTTTGATAAAGGATTTTAAAAAAACATTACCCGACATGATTCCTCATAAAAAAACGGCCCGATAAATGAGCCGCTTTTGTAGGAGTTTCCTAAATAGAAAAAATAACTGACACTATCCTGATATTATTGATTCTCGTGATAATCCTTTTCCTGGCCTTTATTGTCCATATAAACAGTTTTCTTTGCACCCTTTTGGCTCAGGTTAACCTGGTAAACACCGGTTGCACCCGGTTTGTCGATGCGGGTATATTCAAGATTGTTTGATCCGGGATACCTGCTCTTGACATTCTTCACCACGGGAGCCGGAACATCTTTTTTGTCATAGGGAACCTGGGTATCCGTATGCCTGCCCTTGGTATCGAAATGTGCAGTAGCTTCCCCGTTATTATTGTCCTTGTCTTCGAAATCCGCGTTCCAGCCGGTTTTCGATTGTGTCCAGGCTGCTGGTTTTGACTTGGGGTATTCTTTCTGAAAAGAATTGCGTACGTTTTGTGGTGGATTGGAGCCATTCTGGGAGAAGGCAAAAAATACACCCATTCCAAATAAGATAGTAACTATGGTCTTTTTCATTTTATGTTTTAATAGTATAGTCAATAACCCTGCCAGGCGGCCTATGCGTGTGAAAATGAGAATTCAAAAACTTCAGGAGGGATGAGCGGGTAAATCGAAATGTATTTTACTGATTAAGTTTCTTTAATCAATTTGTCGTTCGATTCTTTAATACCATTGAACCAGAGACTACTTTTATTGTTGAACAGGAACGCCAATGCCATGATCTGCAAACCGCTCTGAAGCACGAGCAAAAAACCTAGTACCAGGCTGGCCCTGAAAATAAAGGTCGCGTACATTGGCATTGCGAGCACCCACAGAATAAAAAGGATGAGAAATAAGGTTCTTGCCCATTTGCGTCCTAATCCGATATTTCTGGCAATGATAAATAAGACGACAAAAGTTACGATGCTGGTAATAAGACCTTGCAGACTTGTATAGTTATGCAGTCCTGAGCTGAACTCGCCGACGAGTGAACTCACAATAGCTAAAAAAATACAGGCATAAAGAATATTTTTGGCAGCGATGATCGATTTGGGTTTATGGAACAGGGGACCTGGAGGGATCATAATTTTATTTAGCTGATTGAAAGGTAAAGGAATGTTTTCAAAATCAGGATCTCAATTGAAGAGGAGAAGATAGCAATTTCGTAAATTTAAAGAATGAATGAATTTGTTATTGATTTTATTTATAACGGAGCGCCTTATTCAGGCCTGGTCACGCCAAAGAAGGATAACGGCTCAGTTTATTATTCAGTGAAACTGGAGAGTGAAAACCAGGAGAGCCAATTGGACGTCATTGCGATTGCTTGCGAATCTGATAAAATGGATTGGTGCTTTAAGTGTCCGGATGGTGAGGAATCGCAGGCAAATATTGATAAAGGTTTTTTGCATGAAATCGGCGAAGCAATTGAGAAATATCAGAGTCAACTCTGAAACCCACTGAAATCAGCTTACGGTAATTTTCTTGTGGGAGCCGAACATCTTCAAATTTAAGGAACCCATTCTGCGCTTTTCAAAGATTCGATCAGTCGCGGATCGTCGGCGGCCAGGGCCGGAAGCCACACGTCGCCGACTCGCTTGCGATTCCACCAGAGACCTTCGGGATTACCAGGCTGTGCAAAGCTGTAGCGATACAGGACTGCCCTGATGTAGCGCGGCGGTTTGCCGGGGAAGGGATTGTCGGCGAACAGACCGACTGCGCCGGGATCGTTGTGAAGGAGTTTCCAGACGAGGTTTAGCGTCCATGAATATTCTCCGGGAGACGACATGGCGGCGAACCACATTTGCCAGTCCAGACGCAGCTGATAGGGAGCGACCAGCGGCGGTCGTTTGTCGAGGTCCACGGGCAGGCCCTTGTACTGATAGGCTTTCCAGTTCGCGTTGTCATCGGGAGTCTCGTCTATCGTTCCTTCGAATACCACGTTCAAACGTTCACGTCCCACCGATCCGAATGCACCATAGGTGTTCACGAGATCGAGGGGATCGAATGAGGTGTTCATGATCTGCCTGGGGGAAAGCATATTGAACACCGGCTGGATGCTGAGCAGTGCAATGACAACAGCGATGACCCATGCGGTGGCCAGCATGGGCCGGGATGGCTCGGCATGGTCGGCGGCGGCTTCCGCCCTGCGGACTAGCGTGCGGGGAAGGAGCTTCGACCAGAAGCGATCGTCGAAGCATGCCAGCGCGGGAAGGATGGTCAGCCAGTTGAGAAACGAGAGGTTACCACTGAGGACAAGGATGATCTGTAGGATCACGATCACGGATCCCGCGATGTGCCGTGCGAGGCGCGGCCAGAAGACGAACCACGGCGCAACAAGCTCGGCCAGGAAATTGAACCAGACACCTGTTTTTAAAACCGCACGGGGCAGAAAATGAAACCACCGGCTCAACGGACCGGGTAACGGCTGGGTCTCGAAATGGTAGTAGAGTGCGGTCCAGTTGCGCCATACATCATCACCGCGAATTTTGATCAGCCCGGAGCCAAGCATGATGCGGAAGATCAGCCAGCGGAAGAGTCCGATGATCGGCAGTGGCGGTTCGCGTTTGGGAAACGGGCGCATGTCAAGCATTGGACAGAGAAAGATCGCCAGAAATCCGGTTTCGAGAAGTTGGATCTCCCATCCGTATCCATACCAGTCCTGCCCGACGTGAACGAAGGACATGTAAAGAAACCAGAGAACGGAGAGTAACGGCGCATTCGCGAAACCTGCCAGCACGACGCAGGAAAGCACGAATCCGATCCACGCAACAGCGAGGAGGCTTGCGTCTGAATGAACGAACCAAAAGAGTGAAGGAAGGCGCTCGAAGCCGGCGCCGGTAGATCCGAGCGCCTCACTGATGCGCCCCAGGTATAACCCGACGGGAAGTAGTCCATTCGCGCCCATCAGGGGAACGATCTGATTGATCGCCACGAGAAAGGCCACCGCATAAATCGCTCCCAGCAGACGAAGAATGAGAAAGCGGGTGAGCCAGTAAGTTGGGCGTGCGTCAGACGCAGAGAGTAACCTGCGGGATATTTTGTTCATCTTGTTTTCCAGTGCAACCTCCATGATCTTTCATTAATAGAATTCCGGATATAACCAGCTGATGTTTGGTTTGTGCTTTAATGATTACAAATATGAAATATTCTTTTTTATTTCTTCATCTATTTCTAATTGTTTCTGGAGAACAACATGAGCAAAAGTTGCAAGAATTCCCGGGATTTAAATAACTGCTTTTTCCCGAAAGGATTCGATAGATTTACCCAACTGATCATTTCCAAATACCGATAACCAAAACCATGATAAAAGCTTCCGGATGGATACAATTTCTGCTGCTTGCATTTCTGCTGGGTACGGGCATATCCGTTTCAGGTCAGAACCTAAAGAATAAACCTGCTTTTCATGCCCTAGTGCTCGCTGAGCGGGGTGGGATCCACGAAGGTTTTGTTGTGGCCGCGCTGGACTGGCTCAACCATTTTTCTCAGGAACAGCATTTTGATTTCACTGTGATCAACCAGGCCGATTCACTCACAACAGACTATTTATCGCATTACCGGGTATTTATCCAGCTGAATTTTCCGCCATATAGATGGAGCGCCGAATCCAAAGAGGCATTTGTAAAATATATGGAAGAAGGACAGGGCGGTTGGGTTGGTTTTCATCATGCTTCTTTACTGGGCGAGTTTGACGGTTACCCGATGTGGGATTGGTTCTCACAATTCATGGGCGGCATCCGGTGGAAGAATTACATAGCGGCGCGGGCGACGGCAACGGTACACGTAGAAGATAAAGATCATCCGGTTATGAAAGGCCTGCCGGAAACTTTTTCTATACCAGACGATGAATGGTATACCTATGACAAGGATCCCCGTCCGAATGTGCATGTGCTGGCAAACGTGGATGAGAGCAGTTATCAGCCGCCTTCAGATATTAAAATGGGCGATCATCCGGTAATCTGGACCAACGAAAAAATAAAAGCGCGTAATGTGTATTTCCAGATGGGACATCATGCTAATTTATTCCACTCATCCGAATTCAAAAAAATGTTTGCCAATGCCATATTGTGGGCGGCAGGAACCAACAAAAAAAAACCTCCCGTTTCCGGAAGGCTTTTATCCTTAAAAACTAAAGAGACTGACTAATAGGGTAAAATAATGGGGGCTGTTTTTCCGTTCGGAAAGGTCCATATAACTTCAAGATAATAGGTTCCTGACCCGGGGCAGGATGTCGGATTGCCCGTTATATCCAGTCCGTATGTTATGGTTGAATTCAAACTGTCTGATCTAAGGATCTGATTTTGGCCACTAACCAGCCTGTAATCGCAATCCTGGCGAAACACTTTGGGAACCGTGATCAGGGATTCAAAGGCAGTCCCGAACCGGTTGGTTCCCCATTCTGCAATATTGTTATAGGTTCCGTCACTGTGCGTACCTGTCGTAGTCATCACGATGCCGTTATTATAGGTAAAGGCGCGTTGTTTGGAAACCTGCCAAGTGCGGACCAAATTGGAGGAGAAAGTGATTGAAAGGTTGTCGCTGATGCTGTGTATGATGGTGCCGTCACCGGCCAGATCCGTCATACTTCCACCGCTGACATTGGTCATTGTCCGGGTACCATTGATCGTAATGGTTTTGCCATCCTTTAAACGGGTGATGGTCACATTTTGCACTGTTATGGTGACAACTGCACCTGCATCCATCCAGTGTATACCGGTAGGGATGGAAATGATGACCGTTCCCGTCCGTGTGCGGTTACCCCAGCAATTGGTTCCGTTATAGGTAATGGTAATCGTTCTCGGATTTACGGTGGTGTCCGTTACCACAGTGGCGTCGCAGATCAGTGACGTATTAGAGACTGAGTCAACACCTAATATCTGTGTTTCGACACTGTTCACAACCGTATTACCTGAATGGAGGGAACGGGCAGATTCACCATTGATGGATGATTGACTGGTGAGCGAGGCGTTTGCGTCGTTGGCCAGGTTGTCCGATTCGTTAGAGACCATGGCCTGATCGTCGGCCTGCGTTTGCACCGTAGTCTGATTGGATGAACTCTTATTGCTGTCTTTACTACAGGAAATGAAAACTCCGGTAAGGGCAATTGTAAATATGGCTATTCGCCAATGCATGCGAGGCTTCATGTTGTGGGTTTTTAATTAGGATAATGATAAAATCAACATATTGAACGGTCTCTTTCGCAGTCTTATTACTTCCTAAGTCCACATTAACATGTTAACTGGCTGTTATAGTGCAGACCCCCTTCACTATTGCTCTAAAAGCTATCGGCTTAGTAATATTTCAATTTCAATTGAACTAAAGGGCAATGATCCACCAAGGGGCATTTCTCCATAATGCTTATCCTTATCCAAATAAGCAAAAGTTATTGTGCAGGCCTCACCATCATCCGACAAATAGACGGAGCCATCGATTGTGCCCTTCATAAAGCTTGCCTGAATGTCGGGAAGGATTTCTATTAAACCTTCCCCACTGACGAGATACATAGAATAAACCTTACCTGGAGATTTACCTAACTTATTTAAGATCGTTGAAATATCACTTTGATAAACGCCTTCGCCTTGTCTTACCCAACTACTATCATTTATAAATAAGGTATCCGAGGTTACAATGGCCGGCCTGGTTATGCATGTATCGCAAGCAGGCGGACCCGTAATCAGAGAATCCTTTTTACAGGAGGTCGAAAGTAAAATAATAAAAACGCAACTGATTGAGAAGAATCTGTATGTAAGTTTCATAATTGTAAGTTTTTTGAGTGAATTATTGGTTGCTCTTCTAATTAATAGTCGAAATAATAATCTTGAGGGAAACAAAATAATCACACGAGGCGTGCGAAAACAACCGGATTGAGCAGTTGGCGGAAGTGATGGTTATGTCCTGGATTGGGGTGATCGTTGAGCGTTACGACAATCAAAATTTTCTTTCATAGTAAGGTATTTCATCATGGGATGATTTATCCTTCTGATACCAGAAAGCTAAAGTGACAACATGGCCGTCGGGCGTATGAAGCAGTCTTCCGAAAATTGCATTGATGGGATTGAACATCATATCAGTAACGCCAACTGTGAATGTTTTAGGTAACGGTGGCGAGAGGGGAGGAGCCTCTGCACCTTCCGCCACAGGATTTGGAGCTGCGGTTTTAGGAGGGGGTGATTCGGCAATTTCAACAGTGTATTTATTAAACATCAGGAGATGCTGAAGAAAGCTGGCGCGTTCAGGTGTTACATTTTTTTCAACAATGCAACATTTAACTCCATTCAATTCTTCAGACAAATGATTTTGATTGATAGGCATAATCAGGAATTTAGAACCCAATGCTCACAGAGAAAATATATTTATAAACATAACTTATTAATCCGGTTAAAACGATCCCGGTAGTGCATATGAACAATGCCAGTTTAGGGGAAACAGGTATCGTTAATTTTTTAATCGGATTTTCATTCGAATCCATAAATATGGCTTTCACTACTTTCAGGTAGTAGTAAAGGGAAACGACCATATTCAATGCAGCAATCGTAATCAGTAAATAATTTCCCTGCCCCGCACCTGCCATCAGCAAAAAGAATTTGCCAAAGAATCCGGCAGTCGGAGGAATGCCAGCCAGTGAAAATAACGAAATGGCAAGAACCCAGGATAACATGGGATTGTTTTTATAAAATGCTTTGTAATCTTGAATATTTTCCTTGCCTGCTAATGCGCTTACCAGGCTGATCACACCAAATGCGCCCAGATTAGAGAATGTATAGATCAAAACAAAATAAACGACCGATGCGCTTCCTGCCTGTGTGGCCCCGGTTATTCCAATTAAAATAAAACCAACCTGTGCAACAGACGAGAATGCAAGAAAACGCTTTAAATTATTCTGGCGGATGGCAAACAGGTTCCCAATAATCATAGTAAGCACGGAAAGAATAAATAATATATTATACCAGGTTACTGCGTATGGTTTGAATACCGTATACAATACAGTCAGGAATACGAATAATACAGAACTTTTTGAGATAACCGAAAAATAGGAAGTGACTGTAACCGGTGAGCCTTCATACACGTCTGCTGTCCATAGGTGGAATGGCACGGCCGAAATCTTGAATCCAAAGCCGGAGATTAATAAAATGAAGGCAAATATTTGTAAAGGACTGCCATCTAAACGTTCGGCAAGAGCCGATAAAGTCAGGGTGCCTGTGGTTCCATATATCAGGGATATACCGAACAACAATAATCCGGATGAAAATGCGGAAGAGATGATGAATTTAAAAGCAGCTTCGCTGGATTTTCTTTTTTCAAGATCGAAGTTGGCGAGGGCTCCTAATGGAATGCTTGACAATTCCAAACCTAAAAAGAACATTAATAAATTCCCCGCTGAGATCATAAAAAACATGCCAAGCAATGTGGAAAGGAGGAGTATATAAAATTCCAGGATGTGCTTATTGTTTTTCAGCCATGAGGAAGATTGTAATGCGATAATAAATGTACCGAGAGAGAGAATATTTTTCTCTGTTACGATCAGATGATTTGTTTTGAACATCTCATTGAACAGGATTCCATCTTTATTGCCGAAGAATCCTGCAATAACATTTAATAGCATTAGTATATTTACCAGGGTCAATATATTTTCATTCGTCCAGTTCTTGCTGCCCACTTTTATAAATAGCAGTATAAACAGGATCGTTATGATTGCCCATTCCTGTTTCATTAGTATTAAAAAGTCAATTCCCATAATCGGTTTTCATTTAAGGGTAACGGCCTTTCCCACATGTTGAATTATGTATTCTGTGCCCGGAGTGATCAGGTGATACAACCAGAAGGGAGCTACCCCAATCGCAACAATTCCGGCAATTAAAATTCCTGCAGCCATTCTTTCATTCCATGACGCATCCGTCAGGTTATTAAAATGTTTTTCGGTAATTGGTCCCATGATGGCCTTCCCTGTAGCGCGTAAAATATATACCGCCGTAACTACAATGGAAGCACAGGCCAGTATGGTTGCCAGCCGGTACCATTGATCCGGATTTTGCCAGCTGCCCATAAACACGGTCACTTCGGCAACAAACCCGCTAAAACCGGGAAGGCCAAGGGAACATAAACCTGCAATTACGAAAACGGTTGAAATAAAGGGAAGAACTTTTAATAAGCCCCCTAATTGCTCGGTCAGCCACGTATGTGTTCTGGTATATATCATGCCGATGGCAGCAAAGAAAAGAGCCGTCATTAATCAATGGGATACCATTTGTAATACCGCGCCATTTATGGAGGTTTGCGTCAGCATGCCAATACCGAGCAGAACAAATCCGCAATGGCTGACCGATGAATAGGCGTTGATATATTTAAGATCCTTCTGCATCATCGTTGCAAATGCACCATAGATGATAGCCACGGTAGACAACAAAACTATGAGAGGGGAATAGTGGTGTGCTGCATCGGGCATTAAATAAGTTGCGACACGCAAACAGCCATAGCCGCCGAGCTTCATGGATATGCCTGCCAGAAACATAGAAGCTGCTGTGGGTGCGGATGAATGTCCGTCAGGCACCCAGGTATGAAATGGGAACAGCGCCGCAAAAACTCCAAAGCCGACGAATGCAAACGGGAAGAATAAATTTTGAACCTTGGTATCCATGTGCATTTTCGATATCTCCACCAGGTCGAAACTATGTGCGCCATTCAGGTTCGTATTGAAATATAAGCCCAGCAGGCCAACAAACACCAGTGCGGATCCTGCCATTAACATCAAAGCCAGTTTCATGGCACTATATTCTTTTTTGCCACTGCCCCATATACCGATCAAAAGGAATTTAGGAATGACTGCTAGTTCAAGGAAGAAAAACAGTGTAAACAGGTCCAGTGAAATAAAATATCCGTAAGCACCTGCACTTAAAAATAAAAGCAGGAAAAAAAATTCTTTATTGAGCCTTTCCTGAGCCCATGAAACCAGCACGCCTGCAATTACTACAAATGCAGTTAGCAGAATCATTGACAGGGAAATTCCATCAATGCCGATATGATAATGAATATGTAACGGGTCGAACCAGGTATAATTCTGGTCAAATAAAAACTGTGCCCCATTCCCTGCAGCTCGTTCTTTCCAGTATTCAACTAAAAGTGCGAAGGAAAATATAAGTTGTGCAGTTGTTCCAATCAGAGAAACAGTTCTCACCTGTTTCAATCCTTTGCAGAACATCACAGCAATCGCAGTAATTAATGGAAGAAGAATGAGAAGGGAGAGGTTCATGCGGGATGTTAATGGGGNNAATGATGGGTTATTTAAATACATAAATAAATAAGAGTGCAAGTCCGATGATTCCACCAAAAAAGTACAGGGCGTAATTTTGAACTTTACCGGATTGCAATCCTTTGATCATTGCAGAAAGTTTTGCCGTAGCGGTTGCCAGTAAATTCATAAACCCGTCCACAATATTTTTATCTATCCAGGCAGCCGGCCGGCCAATTCCGTTGAAAATGATCTTCTTTGTTATAAAAAGATAAACTTCATCAATATAAAATTTTTTATAAGCAGCTCTATACAAGCTCCCTAAGGCGGACGCAATAGCCTGAGGCCTGCTGTTTTGGGTTTTATATAAATATGTTGCCAATAAAATTCCTGCGGCAGCCATCAAAACCGGAAACGCAGAGAAGCCCACATTAATATGGGATTTCAAGGGTGCACCATCTGAAGTTACCCAGGATGAAATAGGAACAAAACCTGCTAATACTGTACAAATACTCAGAATAATCAATGGGGCTTTCATGGAGAAAGTGCCTTCTCCATGCGGGGTTTCCTGAATTCGAATCTCTTTGTTCCAAAAGATGGAGTAATACAAACGGAACATGTAAAATGCAGTCAAACCGGATGTTAACACAGCAATTCCATAAATCAGTTTATTAGATTGGTAAGTTGCCAGTAATATATCTTCCTTGCTGAAGAATCCTGAAAATGGCGGAATACCAGCAATTGCTAAACAGGCTATTAAAAAGCTGATATGCGTTACGGGCATCAGCTTTCTCAAACCGCCCAATTCTTTTATGTCGTTGCTATGAGCGAAATGTATCACGGCTCCCGCGCCCAGAAACAATAATGATTTGAAAAAGGCGTGTGTGAACAAATGAAACATGGACCCCGTAAAACCCAATCCATTTTCACCACCATATTTTGAAACACCCAGTGAGAACATCATAAAACCGATCTGCGAGATGGTTGAAAATGCCAGTACTCTTTTAATGTCTGTTTGCGTACACGCAATAACAGCTGCAAACAAAGCGGAAAAGGATCCCACCCAGGTTACGATTTGCAGGGCTG
Organism: Chitinophagaceae bacterium; assembly: GCA_003136915.1. Lineage (GTDB taxonomy): Bacteria > Bacteroidota > Bacteroidia > Chitinophagales > Chitinophagaceae > Puia. The sequence goes on along the minus strand of PLEB01000295.1, from coordinate 5,832 downwards.
TCAAATCAATGGAAAAAACAGGAAATAACCGGGCAACTAAATATACGCCGGCAACCACCATCGTTGCGGCATGGATCAATGCAGATACCGGCGTCGGACCTTCCATCGCATCGGGCAGCCAGATATGTAAGGGGAACATAGCTGATTTTCCGGCCCCGCCTATAAATACAAGTATCAATCCCCAGGTTAACATGGAAACGCCCAGAAATGTCGCGGAAGTAATTTGAATGAATTCGGTTGACTGCACCGAAGTAAGCCTTTCGATCAGCCTACGGAAATCCAGGGTACCACTGTAAAAAGCCAGTATCAGAATGCCGACTAAAAAGCCAAAATCAGCAAAGCGCGTGACAATAAACGCTTTTTTGGATGCGGCGACGGCGGATGGTTTTTCAAAGAAGAATCCAATCAATAAGAAGGATGAAATACCCACCAGTTCCCAGAACATGTAGATCTGAAATATGTTGGATGATAAAACCAACCCCAGCATGGAAAAGGTAAATAGGGAAAGGAAGGCATAATAAGTGGCGAGACGTTCCTCGCCTTTCATATAACCGAGGCTGAATATATGCACCATCAAAGAAATAAAACTTACTATAACAATCATCATGACAGATATAGGGTCGAGCAGGATTCCCATATCGATGGAAACATTGGGCGAGAACTGAAGCCAGGTATATTTCAGGGCAATAATATTTTGAAAGACAGCATTTGTCTTTCCGTCAATGAAAAAATATTGATAAGCCGTGTAAAAGGACAGTATGGTAGAAATAAGTAAAGAAACCACCCCAACTGAGCCTGAGTGTATTTTAAAATATTTTCTGCCGAATAATCCAAGGATTAAAAAAGTAACCAGTGGTAAAAGGGGAACAAATACTATGTAAGAATAATGGCTCATTGTTTAGTATTTCAATTCGCTTGCGTCTTCCACATCTATGGAGTCGTGGCTTCTGTATAAATTGATTATGATGGCGATAGCTAAGGCAGCTTCCGCAGCAGCAATGGTTATTACAAAAATGGCAAAAAACACCCCGTCCAATTTATCCGGGTACAAGTATTTATTGAATGCGACAAAATTGATATTCACGCTATTTAGGATTAATTCAATGGCCATGAGCATCGTAATCATATTGCGGCGCGTAAACAGGCCGTACATGCCGATGAAAAAAAGGGCTGTGCTTACAAAAAGGATATGTGTTATTGATATTTCATTCATTCCGGTGTGTTTCGCTTTAATTCATGCGATTTAAAATATTATTGTATTTCTCTCTCTTCTGTTGGTTTTATTTTCATGGCAATTACAATACAACCAATCATCGATGCGAGTAATAAAATACTAACGACTTCGAACGGCAATACAAATCCATATTCTTTTGTGCTTAACATTTGCGTCCCTATTTCTGTTACCTTGACGTCAAATGATTTATGAACGATTTGGCCAAATTCATGCTCATAAATCAGTTGATAGGCAAATGCAAATCCGAATACTAATGCCAAAATGGAAAACAGGGACCGCTTTCTAAGCGGTTTTGGCATTTCATCGCCTGACTTTTGAGTAAGAAAAATGGAAAAAATGATGAGCACTACAATGCCTCCGACGTAAATGATGATTTGTACCGCGGCAACAAACTCAACGCCCATCCAGAAAAACAGTGCTGCAGTCCCAATTAATGTAAACAATAAAAAAATAGCGGAGCGGAAAATCTTTCTCGCAGTTACGGCCAGCAGAGCAGCCCCCAGGATAAAAGCAGAGAGGATATAAAATATAATTACTGAGGCGTTCATTATTCTATACCCTCCCTGAGTTTGGATCCTTCGTTATTTAATTTTTTTGTAAGTTTGCTCCTGTCAAAAACACTGTGTTCAAAAGTCTGCGCCATTTTGATGGCATCCGTCGGACAGGCTTCAATGCACAAATTGCACATGGTGCATAGTTCCAGGTGATAGACAAACGTATCGATTGCTTTTTTCTTTTTTCCATCCGGGGAAATATCGAACTTATTGATGATCTTAATGGTTCCGTTAGGGCATGCAATTTCGCATGCAGAACACCCGGTACAGGCATGTTCGTTCTTTTCATCATGCAAAAGCACTACTTCTCCCCGAAAACGTTCTGCCAATTTTAATGTTTCGCGGTTATCAGGATACTGTTCCGTGATGATTTCCTTATGATGTGTAAAGTAGTAGCCCGTCACGCGCATGCCCTTCAGCACGGACCTGATAGCTCCGTACACATCCTTTATATAATCTTTTAAGAACATAATTTATATTAAAAATGCCAACCCTTTATGGCGACAACAGCCATAAGTAATAAATTAAACATACTGATGGGCAACAAGTATTTCCATTCCAGATTCAGCAACTGATCGATCCTTAACCTGGGAAAGGTCCACCTGAACCACATGATAAGGAATATTAGTCCGAGTGTTTTTCCAAAGAACCAGAGGGAAGATGGAATATAATCCATGATATGATTGAATGCCTGCCAGTTTCCGATATGAAGGGGCATCCATCCGCCAAAGAATAAAGTGGCGCCAATCGCACAAACGATAAAGATGTTGATGTATTCTGCCAGGAAGAACAATGCAAACCGCATTCCGGAATACTCTGTATGGAAACCTGCGGTTAATTCACTTTCCGCTTCGGCCATATCAAATGGCGCCCGGTTTGTTTCGGCAGTAACAGCGATAATGAAAATTATGAATGAGATGAGGGCAGGAATATGGGCTTTGAAAATCCACCAGCCGTCTTGTTGTGAAAGAATAATATCCTTAATACTTAAACTTCCAGCCATCACAACGATAGAAAGAACAGAAAGTCCTGCTGATAGCTCATAACTTACTATTTGGGCGCCACTTCGCATAGCCCCCAACAGGGAATATTTATTATTGCTTGCCCATCCCGCCATAAGAATGCCAATGACGGAAAGAGAAGAAATAGCCGACAGGTATAACACACCTATATTAATATCCCATATCTGAAAATTTTTTGCAAAAGCTATCGGTGCGAGAATCAGCATGCCGACAATCATGACAATAAACGGGGCCAGGTTAAATAAAAATTTATCGGCGCCATCGGGTACTAATCCCTCTTTCATAAGCAGCTTCAATGTGTCTGCAGTAGTTTGAAATATTCCTTTTGGACCTACCCTGTTCGGGCCTAGCCGGATTTGCATAACGGCTGCCACTTTTCGTTCCATCCACACGAGGCTCAATCCCAGCAGCGCAAATAAAGTAATGGAAGCAACACCTACCAGAATGAATTCCGTAACCAATGCGATGGTCGGATTGAAATGACTGTTTAGCCATTCATGAATTATGCGGGTGATGTTTTCTAAACTAAACATGGATTCTTATTTATCTGTCAATATCCGGTATGACCAAATCCAGGGATCCCATGGCGGCAATAAGGTCGCCGATTTTCAGCCCTTTCACCATATGTTCCAGGGCGGAAAGATTGGAGAATCCCGGTGAGCGGAATTTAATCCTGTAGGGTGTTGTGCCTCCTTCGCTAACGATATACACACCCAGTTCACCCCTGGCCGTTTCAACTCTTTGATAAAATTCCCCTTTTGGCAATTTTAATACAGCTTTTGTTTTTGCCTGGAAATCTCCTTCAGGAATATCCCCGAGCAATTGTTCGATGATATGGATACTTTGCTGCATTTCTTTCAGCCTGACTAAATATCGTGCAAAGGAATCTCCTTCCGTTTCTGTTATTTCCTCAAACTCTACTTTATTATAAATATCATAAGGGTAAAGTTTTCTGATATCGCAAAACACGCCACTGGCCCTTGCAACAGGACCACTGCATCCGTATGAAATGGCATCTTCTTTTGATAAGACGCCAACAGATTTCATTCTGTTTTGAAAGATTATATTGCCTGTAACCAGTTCATTATACTCTTCGAATTTTGATTTATACAATTGAATGAAACGCTGTACATCTTTTTGAAAATCGGGATGTAGTTCAGCCATTACCCCACCCGGTACGATGTAGTTCATCGTGAGCCTGGCGCCACAGGTCTTTTCCATAATGTCTGTTATATTTTCCCTTTCCCTGAACGCATGAAAAAAAGGTGTGAATGCACCCAGATCCATGGCCATGGCACCCCACCATAACTCATGTGATGCAATACGCGTGAGTTCATCCATGATTACCCGGATATATTGTGCGCGCTGCGGTACCTCGATCTGCAAACCTTTTTCAACGCACAATGCGCAGGCATGATTATTAATATGGGATGACAGATAATCCATCCGGCTGGTTACATAAATAAACTGCCGGTAAGACAGGCTTTCGCACATTTTTTCGATAGAACGGTGTATATATCCTAAATGCGGCTCTACTTTTTTTATGGTTTCTCCGTTCAACGTAATGACCAGATGCAGCACACCATGTGTAGCAGGATGCTGCGGGCCTACATTGATTATCAAATCGCCTTCCGTAGTTCTGCCAATTTCTTCAATCATTTTCCTTTGAACTTTCTATATTCAGGTGCTTATAACCTAATCATGTTTACGGGGTCTTCGAAATCTTTTCTCAGTGGCCATCCTACCCAGTCATCCGGCATGATTAGTCTTCTCAAATCGGGATGATGCCGGAATTTTACTCCAAACAGATCATACACTTCTCTTTCTAACATTTCTGCAGTCCGCCATATATGTGAAACCGTTTCTATTTCGGGATTGATTCTGTCAATTTTGCTTTTTACTACAATATTGTGTCTGTGCAGGGTAGATGAAAAATGATAGACCATAGTAAAATGTGTTTTCCAGTCTACACAGGTCAAGCAAAAAAGGTAATCAAAATCCAGACCCTGGGTCCACCGGAGTTGAGTAACAAATGGTAATAATTCTTCCGGAGGAACAAAGAGATTCAACCATTCACCTCCATCTTCAAAACTGATTAGGGGAAGTATTTCGGCGAGTTTAGATTTTAAATCCTCATTCAACATATCAATCCCTCAGAATATTTTATGGATTTAAATAGGAGTTTTCTTTAATCTGTTCTCTTGTTAAACCGGCTTTTATTTTTCCTTGTAAAGTAATCATGGCGTGTAATAAGGCTTCGGGTCTTGGGGGACAACCCGGAATGTAAACATCAACCGGAATAACATGATCCGCACCCTTAACCACGGAATAGGTATTGTAAAAGAAAGGTCCTCCGCTGATGGCACAGGCGCCCATGGCAATAACATATTTCGGATCTGCCATTTGATCGTACAATCTCCTTAAAACAGGAGCCATTTTATTTACTATGGTTCCGGCAATGATGATCACATCTGCCTGACGGGGTGTAGCTCTTGCAACTTCAAAACCAAACCTGGAGAAATCGTATTTTGCTGAGGCCACGGACATCATTTCAATGCCGCAGCAACTGGTGGCAAAGGTTAGAGGCCAAAGTGAATTGGCGCGTGCCCAATTGATCACATCGTCCAGCTTACTTAATACAACGCCACCCCCGGCAGTTTCATGAATTTCACCGGGAAAATCTTTTTGCAAGTTGGTTTCTTTATTTACATCCATTTCAATGCGCCTTTTTTATGTGCGTATAAAAATCCCATAAACAGAATGAATAGGAATACTACGATTTCGACTAATGCCGGCAAGCCTAATAATTTAACGACTGTCGCCCATGGGTACATAAAAACCAATTCTACATCGAAAATCAGGAAGATCAGCGCAAAGAGATAATAACCCACATTGAATTGGTTCCAGGGAGAACCAGTTGCCGGGATACCACATTCATAAGCCTGCCCTTTTTGCGGATTTTTGGATCCCTTTACGAAAATCCTGGAGATGAATATTCCGCCAGCAGAAAATGCGATTGCTG
>PLEB01000008.1 GCA_003136915.1 Chitinophagaceae bacterium | reverse complement strand
TATGCGAAGAAACCTTTTTCTATATTTCTGGGATTGATTCTGAAGCAGTATTCATCCAGATACTTGTTATAATGATGCCTTCTGTATTTATTATGTAGGCCGCGTAGTCATCCTTTTATTTTCATTATTTGTTGGTGAACAACAGGAAAGGATGTTTCTCTTTCACTTTTGTTTTGAATGGCCTGAGGAAATTTTTCTTTCAATGCATCATAACCTGGATATCCATCTGTAACAATCTTTGCTTGCTGTAAAACTGTTTTCAATTATAGGATAGAGTGTTTTCTTTTTGTAATTGGTTATTTTTTTACAATGAACTATCAGCAAAACATAAACAATTAAAGATTCTCATAATCAAGCAATTGTAAGGGTCGTCTTGTTTCTACAGGAGGGCCTGTTTTTTTGAGATTGTGAAAATACTTATTGTTAATCATATCGGAATACACCATAAAATACTTTAACCAGGCTGAATTTCAAATTATGAAATATGGTGTAGGCAGTGGCACTCTCATCATAGCGGCATTGCTTACACCTGCGGGCAAACGCAGTATACCCTTTGTATAATTATTACCACCACATTTGCGGCAGGTATATCCATCTTCCCGTTTCATAGAAGCCAGGTAAGAAAGACAAGCCGGTCGGCAATTGAATTGAGAGTGCATTTAAATCAGATGGGCACTGGGCTCAATGGGTAGAAGGAGCTATAGCGGGATATGGCAAAACCCAATTGAGTTCTCCTTTTGAAATTGCAGGGCCTTTAACAGAAGCATTATTAATGGCCAATTTAGCCATAAGGGGAAATGATATTCGTGAACCGAAAAGCAATGGCAATGGTTTTAATTATCCCGACCGTTATATTGAATTATTATGGGATAATAAAGATATGAAGGTTAGCAATTTTGAAGCAGTAAATCAATTTATTAAACTGAATACCTTAAAGGATGCAATCTAAATATTTAAAAATAAAATTATGAAAAGAAGAGAAGCAGTGCCATATATTTCAATCCTGCTGGGAGGAACTATAGTAGGAAGCAGCTATTTTTTTCTGGCTATGAGAGTAAAAAGGGTGTATCAACTGATTTTACCAATGATAATATTTCCTGGCTCGATGAAATTGCAGATACTATTTTACCTGCTGCCAAAACTCCCGGTGCCAAAGCGGTAAAAGTGAGTCAGTTCATTACGGTAATGGTAAACGATTCTACGATGAAAACGATCAAAAAATATTTCATGAAGGTCAGAGTAAACTGGATGGTTTTTCCCGGAAAACTTATTATAATTTTTTTGTGAAAATCACTCAGCAACAACGTCATGATTTATTGCTGAAGCTGGACAATGAGCAAAAAGGAATACATGAAAAATAAAAAGAAAGAAGATCTTTCTCATTATTTCCGGATGATGAAAGAGCTTACTTTACTTGGATATTTTACTTCAGATATTGGCTGTACCCAAGCCAGGCGCTATGGAGAAACCCCGGGAAAATATTATGGCTTTATACCTTTTAAAAAAGGAGACAAAGCCTTTGCTAAAAAAAAAAGACTGATGCAACACTTCAATGGAAGAATAATGATAATTAATCAATCAAAATGAAAAAATATAAACTAAAAGGCCTGGCAATGAGTTGTATTTTATTTTTTTTTACGCAACTTCATGCACAAAAATTTGAGAGCCTTGCCCAAACGCCGCCTATGGGCTGGAACTCCTGGAATAAATTTCAGGCAGATATTAATGAACAATTAATAAAAGAAACAGCCGATGTGATAGTGTCTTCAGGAATGCGTGATGCCGGTTACGTTTATTTGGTAATAGATGATGGATGGATGGCACCGGTACGGGACGAAAAGACAGGAGATTTAGTTGCGGACCCAAGAAAATTTCCTCACGGGATGAAAGAAATTGCTGATTATATTCATTCAAAAGGCTTAAAATTTGGAATTTATAATTCTGCCGGAACCGAAACCTGTCAGGGTTTACCGGGCACAAGGGGTTATGAATACCAAGATGCAAGATTGTATGCTTCCTGGGATGTTGATTATTTAAAATTTGATTGGTGTCATTCAGATAAACAAAATGCAGAGGAATCCTATACAACAATGGGAAAGGCATTGTTAAGTGCAAAACGTCCGATGATATTCAGTATTTGCGAATTGGGTACAAACAAACCATGGATTTGGGGTGCTAAAATGGGGCATCTTTGGAGAACTACTGATGATATTGGAGTTCAATTCGATGGATACATTGATCATAAAACATGGAAGCAATTAAGTATTATGACAATGATTGATCAACAGGTTGGATTAGAAAAATATGCAGGCAAAGGTCATTGGAATGATCCGGATATGTTGGAAGTTGGAAATGGATTAACCGCTTCTGAAGACCGTTTGCATTTTTCTATGTGGTGTATGCTTGCTGCTCCTTTAATGTCTGGTAATGATTTGACTAAAATGTCTCAAACAACAAAAGAAATATTGATGAATAAAGATGTTATCGCAATTGACCAGGATCCTTTAGGGTTTCAGGCATTCAGGCACTCGAATGAGGATAGTGTACAGGTATGGTTCAAGCCATTGCAAAACGATGACTGGGCAGCATGTTTTTTCAATAGAAGCAGTGTTACGAAAAATATCAATTTCAACTGGCAACGGGAAAATGTAAATGATACACTGTACAAAAAAAGTTTACCTACAGCCTCTGCCGACTTTAATTTGTATGATTTGTGGAAGAAAAAAAATATGGGTAATACAAGAAACCCTCTGAATGTAAATCTTGCTCCACATGATGTATTATTGATCAGATTAAGCAGGTGATTGGCATTTCTAAAGAAATAATAATTCATTTGCGTGGCCTTACCAAGTTTTTTCATCTTATGTAAACAGCGCAATCAATTTTATATCTGGTTACAATTATTATTGATAGTGAACACGTATGACCTGAAAAGTTTAAAATCTTATTCAATATGAAAAATAGCATTTGGATTTCCCCATTAGTAGCAATGATGTTTGTATTAGTTCTTACCAATAGTTTTATAAATAATGATAAAAGTAAAACGGCACCTACGGGTTTGGCAACATCCGCTGTAAGCGATATTACAACAACAACAGTCAGCAGTGACGTAAATGTAACGATATCCAATCAGGAATGGGCGCTAAAAAACCTGGATGTAACAAAGTATAGAAATGGGGATATTATACCACAGGTTACCGATGCTACACAATGGGCTGGTTTGACTACAGGAGCCTGGTGCTATTATAATAACGACTCTGCCAATGCTGCTGTTTACGGTAAATTATACAATTGGTATGCGGTAAACGATGCCAGAGGCTTATCTCCGCTAGGCTGGCATATACCAACTGACGCAGAATGGGCCACATTAATTACTTTTTTAGGAGGCGAATCAGTAGCGGGCGGTAAAATGAAAGCTACAACTTTATGGAATAGTCCTAATACCGGAGCAACCAACGAGAGTGATTTCACAGGCCTTCCGGGTGGCTATCGTGGCAGCAGTGGGGCATTCAACCGCATTGGCGGCAACGGGTACTGGTGGAGTTCTTCAGAGTACAGTGCTCTCAGTGCCTGGTCCCGCTACCTGGGCTGCTACTATAGCAGTATAGG
>PLEB01000268.1 GCA_003136915.1 Chitinophagaceae bacterium | reverse complement strand
CTTAACAGGCAACGGCTTTCATGGAAAGAAGTTCTGTACATGGGTGATGATATTCCTGATTATCATGTGATGAAAATTGCCGGCCTTTCCTGTGCGCCGGCAGATGCCGCACCGGAAATAATTCAGGCAGCAAAGTATATTTCCCCTTTCCGCGGCGGAGGGGGCTGCGTGCGGGATGTGATAGAAAAAGTACTCCGGCTGCATGCAAACTGGGATCTTGAAACTTCAATTCCTTCCAGGTAAAAGAGGCAAACCGTCTTCACCATGAAATCAAATGCAGGCTTTGCTTTTTTACGTTTGATCCGGTGGCCGAACCTGCTTTTCATCGCACTAACGCAGTGGCTGTTTTATTACTGCATCTTACTGCCCAGTTTTTACAATGCAATCCCGCCGCGTGAGAATATATTAAAACCAGATGATTGTCTGCTCCTGATTATTTCTTCGATACTGATCGCGGCGGCAGGGTACATTATCAATGATTATTTCGACCTGCGCATTGATCGCATTAACAAGCCTGAAAAAATTGTGGTGGAAAAGATCATCAAAAGAAGATGGGCAATCATCTGGCATTGGATTTTATCTTCACTGGGTGTAATTATCGGATTTTATCTTTCCTGGAAGTTGAGAAATATCTTTATAGGCCTTTCCAATCTCGCTTGTGTACTCTTATTGTGGTTTTATAGTACAACTTTCAAAAAGAAATTACTCCTCGGAAATATCCTGATTTCGTTTCTGACTGCCTGGGTCATCCTTGTCATGTACCTTTGCGAGTTCCATGTGCACCGCTTCATAAATCCCGAATACCATGCGTCGCTTTCCAGGGTATACAAGTTTGCCATCCTGTATGCTTCATTTGCATTCATCATTTCACTCGTGCGTGAAGTGGTAAAAGATATGGAAGATCTTGAAGGAGACGCGCGCTATGGGCGCCGGACAATGCCTGTTGTATGGGGGATGAATGCCTCCAGACTTTTTGCTGCCACCTGGCTGATGATGCTGCTGATTGCCCTGGTAGGCATTCAATTTTATATATTGCAGTATCGATGGTGGCTGGTAGTTGTTTTTTCTACTTTATTTGTCATATTACCTGTTCTCCGGGTGATCCTGAAAATTTACAAAGCGAATGATTCCGCAGATTTTCACAAGCTGAGCGGTATGATCAAGGCAATCATGCTGATGGGTATTCTTTCCATGATCCTATTAAAAATTTACACTTCATGGATCGAATAATCCTGGCTTCAGCATCTCCGCGGCGGAAGCAATTACTGGAGTGGGCAGGCCTGCCGTTTGATGTCGTGCCCGGTGATGCAGATGAATCTTTTCCGGCAGATTTGAGAGTAGAAGAAATTCCAGTCGAAATTGCGCGCCGCAAAGCAGCATGGGTAAAGACAAGGGTTGAAAATGGAAGAATTATTCTTGCTGCGGATACGCTTGTTGTTGTTGATCAGCAGGTGATTGGCAAACCGGTTGACCGGGCAGATGCACTGCGTATGCTAAGCCTTCTTTCAGGGCGAATGCACCAGGTGATCACAGGCGTTTACATTACCGACTCAAAAAAAGAAACAGCATTTACGGAAACGACCGAGGTGTGGTTTCATCCATTGGAAATTTCGGGTATTGAATATTATGTTGACAATTACAAACCATACGATAAGGCCGGAGCATACGCGATCCAGGAATGGATCGGGGTAACAGGCATACGCTCGATCCGCGGAGATTTTTACAACGTCATGGGGCTTCCCGTGAGCCGCGTTTTGCAGCAGCTGAAATTATTTACCTGAGGATTTCAAAGTGTTTTCACTTTTTTCTCCATGCATTTTTCTTTTCATTTTTACGTTTTCGTTCTTTTGTCTGACTTCTGACATCTTTATTTTTGAAACCGCTTGAAGTTTCAGATCTCGTTGAAGAAATATGAATTCCCTGGTGGCGGCAGGCGGCGACATGACAGAAAAACTACTCCAGTTCATCTGGAAATACCGGTACTTTAATCATCAGGGACTGGCCCTTACGACAGGTGAGCCGGTCTGGATTGAATACCCGGGAGATGAAAATCAGAATCAGGGACCGGATTTTACCCATGCACGGATAAGAATCCGGGATACATACTGGGTGGGAAACGTTGAGTTGCATCTTTTCTCTTCAGGCTGGAACAAGCACGGCCATGCACCGGACAAAAATTACCGGAATGTCATTTTGCACGTAGTGTGGAAACAGGATCCGGCAGAAATGGCGAGGAATATTCCTCAGCTGGAATTATTTCATCGTGTATCCGGGATCATGCTGGATACTTACGAGGGTTGGATGAAACAGCATGCTTTTGTGCCCTGTGAAAGGTCCCTTCAGCAGCCGGACATGAAAATATGGAATGACTGGAAGCAGACCTTGCTGTTAAAAAGATTGGACAGGAAAATGTCTGCTATAGTGCGTTCTCTGCGCCTGAACCATTATCACTGGGAGGAACAGCTATGGTGGATGGTTGCGGGTAATTTTGGAATGAAGGTCAATGCAGCTGCATTTGAAGCTGTCGCAAGGAGCATACCCTATACCCTGTTGGCAAAACACCGGCAACAGCCCATTCAGCTGGAAGCTTTATTGTTTGGTCAGGCCAACCTGCTCGAATCTGATTTCAGGGAAATGTATCCATCTATGCTGAAAAAGGAATTTCATTTTTTAAAAAGAAAATATGGATTAAAAAAAGTTTTTGAACAGGTACACTTTCTAAGAATGAGGCCTGAAAATTTTCCAACAATCCGCCTTTCCCAGCTTGCTGCACATTGTGTTGATTCCGGCAACTTATTTGCCTGGATCCTTCAATGCAATTCGCTTTCAGAACTTCGAAAAAAGTTTGCCTCTGCCGCTAACGATTATTGGATCTATCATTATGTATTTGATAAAGAATCGCCGTTCAAAGAAAAGATCCTGGGCAGGTCTACCTGTGAACGCATTGTCATCAATAGTATAATTCCGGTATTGTATACTTATGGAAGTATTTACCAGGACAAGTTTTTCAGGCAAAAAGCATTATCCTGGATGCAGGAAATCCATGCGGAACAAAATGAGGTTCTTTCCGGCTGGAAGCTGCTGGGTATCCGGATCGGATCTGCCGCCGAATCGCAAGCGCTGCTGGAACTGAATAATGAATTCTGTCAGCAAAAAAAATGTCTGGAATGCGATATCGGCAGATACCTGCTGCAGCCACAGGTAAAAAATAACACGGAATTGCGGGCAGCTATTGGGCCGCAGTAACAGCAGGCCAGTTATAGGTGAGCTCAACAATAATATCCGGATGGATGCTATATCTTACCGGACAGGTATTTCCAGCCCTTTCCAGTATGAGGCGTTCTTTTTCCGTGGCCTGAAGAGAATCAGGGAAATGAAATGTCAATTGGATGCCTCCGATACGCCGTGGATCAGGTTTCATCAGCTTCTGGATCTCTATGCGGGTATTTATAAGGTCAACCTTCAGGTCACGCGCTTTCATGCCCATAACGGTGAGCATACAACTTCCCAGGGCAGTAGCCACAAGGTCGGTGGGTGAGAATTTTTCTCCTTTCCCCTGATTGTCAACCGGAGCATCGGTTTCTATTCGGGTTCCGGAAGCAAGATGCCGGGCAACCGTTCTAAGTTCTCCCTCGTAAATAACAGTAGAGGTCATGTATTTTTTCATAAATTTACAGCAGTAATCTTAATCATGGCGTTAAAAAGGTTGTTCTTCCTGGCTTGCTTTTCCATTGCCACAATTTCTCTCCTTGCCCAGCAATCCCCGCCGCCAGATTATAGTTCAAATCGTAATTCGGCCAAAAAAGAGCGGATTAACCGCCTGATGAGAATGGAAGAGGAGGGGGACCTGATTTTTGATCACCACAGTATTTTTGGTTTGAAAATAGCAACGGACGGTTATGGCATTTTTTATGAGAGAGGGAAGTTTATTACGCCAAAAAAAACGCGCCTTCTTCAATTTGAACTGAATGAGAAGAAGGATCCCAAAGATCATAAAGTAGCCGTTGGGGGATTTAATGGGTACACACTGAATTCCATTGCCATCGGAAGGCTCAATAATTTCTATCAGTTCAAAGCTGCCATGGGTCAGCAATATCTCCTAGGCGGTAAGGGAAATAAAAATGGAGTAGCGGTTACTGCTTTATACAGTGGCGGCGTTTCCGCGGGAATTCTGAAACCTTATGTTTTGCATGCATATAAGGCCCAGGGCGACCAATCTTTATTTGAAAGCACTTATCCGANNCGCTTCGATTATGGCCGTTTCAATCAAAATATCACAGCTATCGAAGCGGGCGTAACGGCAGAATTCTATTTCAGCAAGATTCCCCTCATGTACCTTGTTCCCGAGAAACAGTTGTTTTTCAACGCCTACGTGAGTATTATGTTTGGCCGCAGAAAGTGACTATTTTTGCACTTTCCTCATCATCATGCAAGAACTTCCCGTTCTCCCAATTACGGATATCCGACAAAATTCAAAAAAAAAACCTGGCTGGCTCAGGGTAAAACTTCCCATAGGAGAGAATTACAAACAGGTCCGCAACCTGGTGGACCAACATAAACTGCACACCATCTGCGAAAGCGGAAACTGTCCGAATATGGGTGAATGCTGGGGAGCCGGCACGGCAACTTTCATGATCCTGGGAAATATTTGTACCCGCAGCTGCGGGTTTTGCGCTGTTGCAACGGGCCGGCCGCTGGCGGCGGACTGGGACGAGCCTCAGCGGGTGGCAGAGGCCATTCATCTGATGAAAGTAAAGCATGCCGTGATCACGTCGGTTGACCGGGATGAACTCAAAGATGGTGGAAGCATCATTTGGCAAAACACCATCCGAGCAGTAAAATCCTTAAACCCCGAAACCACCCTGGAGACCCTCATACCCGATTTTAAGGGGGAAGCAGAAAATATTCAGCGAATCATTGACACAGCACCCGAAGTGGTCTCCCACAATATCGAAACCGTAGAACGGCTCACGAAACAGGTGCGTATTCAGGCAAAATACTGGCGAAGCATGCAAACCCTGAATATATTGAAAAAGGGGGGCATGCGCACCAAGAGTGGAATAATGCTGGGACTCGGGGAAAGCAAAGATGAAGTAATTCAAACACTAAGGGATCTTGTCGGTAGCGGAGTAGACGTAGTAACTATAGGGCAGTATCTGCAGCCTACCAAAAAACACTTGCCGGTTATGCGGTTTGTCCATCCTGATGAATTTTCAGAA
>PLEB01000189.1 GCA_003136915.1 Chitinophagaceae bacterium | reverse complement strand
CCGTGAACACCCACAACCAGGGTTTTTTCAATATCGGCCGTCCTGCTGGGGCCAGTTGCCAGAGTGATCAGGGAAGGCAATCCTATTTTGTATTTTTCCTGCATAAATTCCAACCCTTCCCGGATATCATAAACCAGCTGCCGGGTATAAGCGATGCAAATATGCACAGGAGCATAGACACTAACTGTGCGACCGCTTTCCTGACCAGTGCTTAGCAATATGCTACCCGTTCTGGCAATAAGAAGCTCACAGGAAGTGATAGAGGCATCCGAATCAGACAGTCCCTCCTGAGTGATTAATCCTTTTAATGGTTGATCCAATAGGCGGAGGAGTAGTAGTTCACGGCAAAAGATGCGCGTCCATTCATTCAGGGTTATGAGCTGCCTGAGTTGTTGGAGCATCTCGCCCTCATCAGCACAGTAAATGAATTTCCCCTGTACCCTGCCAAATTGTTCGGCAAACTCGATCTCCATTTCCTGCTTGGAGGGTTGATAAACAGAGCTGTTGCCTTCACTTTGGGGAAAGGGAATAGGCGTTGGTTCGATCAGGGCCTGTCTGATTTTTTTTAGAATATTTTCTTTTGCGGGTGATACTTTCATATGCACTCAGACCTGTTCTTCTTCTTTGGCAGGCGGAATGGTCACGGGCGGAGCGGGCAATCCATTATCAGTGATCTTCAGTTCAGGAACATCATTTGGAATATCGTGCTCTGAAACGTCTAGTGCCCTTTTTTCTTCGTATGGCCGTTTTCCAATCAGGGCCTCGACATCGCTTTGGAAAAGAACTTCCTTTTCCAGGAGTGCTTCCGCCAGTTTAGTAAGTTGGGTGCTTTTTTTCCTCAGAAGCTCCTTGGTGGACTGGTATGCTTTATCGATGAGACTTCGAACTTCTTCATCAATCAATTTAGAAGTCTCTTCCGAATAAGGCTTGGTAAATTGATTTTCCTGGGCAGGGTCATAGAAGCTCAGATTTCCGATCTTATCATTCATTCCATAAACCGTTACCATGGAATAGGCGATACGCGTTACCTGCTGAAGATCATTTTGAGCCCCGGTGGAGATCTTATTAAAATTCAGGGACTCGCTGGCACGACCACCCAGGGTCATGCAGATCTGATCAAACAGCTGATCTGTATTATAGAGGTATTGTTCTTTAGGTGTGTATTGCGCATAGCCAAGAGCTGCAACGCCCCTGGGGACGATGGTAACCTTCAGCAAAGGATATGCATGTTCGAGATACCAGCCGCATATAGCGTGGCCCGCCTCGTGATAAGCAATGATCCTTTTTTCCTCCGGAGAAATGATCTTGTTCTTTTTTTCCAATCCTCCGATCACCCTGTCCACTGCATCCTGGAAATCTTCCATTTCCACGCTATCCTTTCCTTTCCTAGCCGCAATCAGGGCAGCTTCATTACATACATTGGCGATATCGGCACCGGCGAATCCCGGGGTTTGTTCAGCCAGTTTATAAATATCGAGCTTGGATGAGATTTTTATCGGTTTTAGATGAACCTTGAAAATAGCTTCCCTTCCTTTGAGGTCGGGTTTATCAATCGATATCTGTCTGTCAAACCTGCCCGGACGAAGTAAGGCGGAATCCAGCACATCGGGCCGGTTGGTAGCTGCCAGAATGATGATTCCGCTATCGCCGCCGAAACCATCCATTTCCACCAACAGCTGATTGAGTGTGCTTTCGCGCTCATCATTGCTCATGATAGCGTTCTTGCCTCGTGCACGTCCGATAGCATCGATTTCATCAATAAAAATAATGCAGGGTGCTTTTTCCCTTGCCTGTTTGAACAGGTCGCGAACCCTGCTGGCTCCCACGCCCACAAATAATTCTACAAAGTCTGATCCGCTCATAGAAAAAAATGGAACCTGGGCCTCGCCGGCCATGGCTTTTGCCAGCAATGTTTTTCCCGTACCCGGAGGGCCTACAAGCAATGCTCCTTTTGGAATCTTGCCGCCCAGAGCCGTATATTTTTTTGGGTTCTTTAAGAAGTCAACGATTTCCATCACTTCCACTTTGGCCTCATCAAGGCCGGCCACGTCGTTGAACGTAATATTTACCTTGGTACCCTTATCAAATAAGGTCGCTTTTGATTTGCCGATATTGAAGATCCCGCCTGGCCCGCCACTGCCTCCCTGGCCACCCATTTTTCGCATCAGCATGACCCAGATAAGCAGGATGATGAGGATGGGCAGGGCAATCTGCAATAGACCCGGGATCCAATCCCCCTCCTGAACCGGAGAGTAAGGCACTTCCATCGAAGGGTACTTGGTAAAAAAATCATTCAGCCTTTTTTCGAATTCATCAATTTTTGTAACCTGGAATTCAAATTGCGGCCCATCGGTTTTTACGACCTGGTAATTCTTACCAAGCTTTTCCTTGTAATAGGGTTTATCCAGACTATCCTTCTTAATGTAGACCCTTACGAGGTTCTTATTGGTAACCAGCACCAGGCGAGCCACATCTCCTTTCTCAAGCATGTTATTCCTGAATTCCTGCTCGGAGTCCAGCCGGTGAGCATCCGGAGTAAAAGCAGCACCAAAAAAATTGTAGCCGAAGAGTATGAGGGCGATGATACCCCATACCCAGTAAATACTGAATTTGGGGCCTTTTTTGGGGTTGTTGGGGTCGTCTCCATTCTTAGGTCTGAATCGCGAAAATCCAGGCCTATCATTTTGTTTCATATTATTTTGTGGCATGTGATAGTCTTCCTTGTCTTAATAATTAATGATTAGGAAATAAAAAAGTTCGGAAAATCCGTTTAAAACTCAGATTGCTATTGATTATCCTTCTTCCTCCTCCATAACGGCGTCGCTCCACATTTCTTCCAGTTTGTAGAAACGCCGGGTTTCGGGTAGCATTATATGGACAACCACATTAACGTAATCGATGATCACCCATTGTAATACCTGCTTTCCTTCGTGCTTGTAGGGAAGTTCTCCGCATTTGTGTTTTACCTCAGTTTCAACGAAATCCGCTATGGCCCTCACTTGCGTGGTACTGCCCGCTTCACAGACAATAAAAAAGTCCGACACAGCTTCATGAATTTTCCGGAGATCAAGAGATATGATTTTTTCGCCTTTTTTTTCCTGGATGGCCTGGATGATGGTTTTTAAAATTTTAGAATTCTTCGCTAACCGGAATGATTTGTTTGGTTTCCGGCTAACCAACATTGACATTTGTTCCAATAATCAGATTATTTTGATGATGAATAGTATTCGAGGGCGATGGTTCAACTTACCATAGGAATGGTAAATTCGCAATGCCCAAAAATAGTAATCTTTTGCCAGATCCCGATATGGATAAACCTCAGGGAACAACATTTGACAATCAGTTGATTGAGCTGGAATCGGTCGATAGCACCAACAACTATGCCATGGCACGGATACATGCTGGATTGGCTTCTTCCGGAGAGGTTTATTTCGCGCATCAACAATGGGCAGGAAAGGGGCAGCGTGGAAAGGCCTGGATCAGTGAGCCGGGACGTAATATCAGTATGAGCCTGGTGTTGGAACCGCCATTGATTTTGTCACGGCAATTTCTGCTCGGAGCCGCAGTGGCCGTTGGCTGTTTGGAGTCCATGCAGAAATATACAGCCGGCTGGAAAATCAAATGGCCCAACGACCTGTATTGGGGTGACAGAAAGGCAGCAGGAATCCTGATTGAAAATGTAATTAAAGGAAATGAATGGCTTTTTGCCGTTATCGGCGTAGGAGTAAACCTGAACCAAATCTCATTTCCATCAGAATTAACCAATCCCATATCGCTGAAGCAGATCACCGGAGAAAATTACCAGCCCCTCCTGCTGGCAAGGGAGATCATTGATCAGATCCTGGCAAACGTGAAGGCTCTCCAGGAAGATCCGGGAGCCGTTTTGATAGCATATAATCAACACTTATACAAGCGGGGAGAAATGGTAAAGCTGAAAAAAGGACGCGCCCGATTTGAAACTTTTATCGATTCTGTGAACGAGCAGGGAAGGTTGGTGACGGGAGAAGGTGAGTTTGGGCATGGGGAAGTGAGTTGGTTGATAGTTGATGGCTTTATCTCGTGAAATCCAAAACACT